>VGZO01000036.1 GCA_016872555.1 Planctomycetota bacterium | reverse complement strand
GCCCCGGCGGTGATCCAGGAGGGCTTCATCGGGAGCGGCTCAGGGACGGCTGTTCCCGAGGAGCTTGTCCTCCTCCTCTTCCTGGATGATGATCCGCGGCGTCACCATCAGCATCAGGCTGTCGGTCGTGCGGCCGAGGCCGACGTTGCGGAACAACCGGTTGATGTAGGGGATCTTCGAGAGGATCGGCACGCCGTACTCGTTGCGCCCCTCGCGCTGCCGCTTGATGCCGCCGAGGAGCACCGTGCCGCCGTCGGGCACGCTGACCGTGGTGGTCACGGTGGTGAACAGGAACTCCGGCAGCTGGATCGTGGTGCCGCTGGAGCGGAGCGTCTGCTCACGGTCGCTCTTGGCCTGGACGCCGAGGGCGGCGCCGAGCGGCGGAACCCCCTCGAGGCCCGCCGCGCCGTCGAGCCCGGTCTTCTCGTCGCTGCTCTTGGTGCTCGTCGAACGCGAGCCCTCGAACTGGAACTCCTCGACCTTGCCGATCGTCGAGAAGAAGGGGACGAGCGTGAGGCGGACGAAGCGCCGATCGCTGGAGACGACCGCCTGGACGTTGACCGCCGTCCCCTCGGAGAGGACGGTGATCACCGGCTGCTGGGCGGCGGCGAAGTCGCCGACGACGGGCACCACGCTGGTCACGAACGGCCGCTGGCGGGTGTCGGAGACGCTCGCCGTCTGGCCGTTGAACAGCGTCACCTTCGGAGCCTGCATGACGTTGGAGCGGGTGTTGCCCTGGGCGGCCTGGATGAGGAAGTAGGCCTCGATGTCGGAGAGGATCGCGAACCCGAAGTTCGCCGCCGACGAAGCCGGGTCGGGGAGGCCGGGGAGTTGCGGCACGCTGCCGGGGCCGAAGCTGTTCTGCCGGAACGGGATCGAGAAGAAGTTCTGCTGGCCGAACCCCGGATTGGGCGCCAGTGCCACGCCGGGATTCCCGGTCGGGTCGAGGCCGATCGTCTGCGACGGGCCACCGGGACCCGGGATGAGGCCCAGCGAGTAGGGCGACGTCGACGAATTGCTTGCCGTCGGCAGGGCCGTCATGTTGAGCGGCTCACGGACGTTCGACTGGATGTTGAAGTCGAAGTCGACGCCGATCCGCTCGAAGAACGTGTCGTTGAGCGAGATGAAGCGGACCTCGATCGTCACCTGGAGATCCTGGAGACGGCGGAGCTGCTCGAGGAGGTCGGCGATCTGCTCGTGGACCTCCTGCGTCTGGCTGACGACGATGCTGAGGTTGGTGGGAAACTGCTGGATCGCCCCCGGGCCGCCGGTGTTGATCCAGCTCTGCGGGGCGACGGTCTGCTGGATGAGGTCGATCAGCGACTCAAAGTCGGCCATGTTGCCGCCTGGCACTCCCTGCGGGCCGAAGGGGATCGACGGTGTCGACCCGGTCGCCGGGGGAATGACCGGCCCCTGCATCTGCGCCAGCGACATCGGATCGACGGCGCCGGCCGGCCCGCGGGCGGCGGCGGCATTGATCCCCGCCGGAGGTGGGCCGGTCTGGACGACCGGGGCTTCCTGCGTGGCGATGCGCGCGTAGCCGTCGCGGAGGGCCGCCGAGATCCCCAGGCCGTCGGTCGAGAAGCTCGGCACCGGGATCACGAGGTCGGCGACCTGGTAGGAGACGCTGTACACGTCCCCCTTGAGGAGGCGTGGGCTGGTGATCTTCAGCACCTCGTCCTTGATCACGTAGTCGAGATGGAGCGGCTCGAGGAGCAGCTTGAGGGCGCTCTTCAGGGAGATCTTCTGGTCCAGCGCGATCGTCACCGGCGTGTCGCTGAGGACCTGCTCCCCCTCGAGGCCGACCATGTCGAGGTGGATCGGCACGTCCGCCTGCCGGGCCAGCGAGTCGAGGACGACGGCGAGCGGCTCGTTGCGGTGGGAGGCGAGGACGGGGGTCGAGAGCTTGCGCTGGATCTGCACCTCGGCAGGGTTGAGACGCCCCTTGCCGTCGGCCTCGCGGCGCGTGCGGTTCTTGGTGAGCGTTTCCCATTCCTTGGTCGCGGGGAACTCGATCGGGCCGAGGAACGGCGTCGTCGAGCGCTCGACGTCCTCGGCGACGTCGAGGACCGCCGCCTGCTTGTCCGACTCGATCGACTTCTGCGCGTCGATCCGCCGGATCATCCGGCTCTGTGAGAGGAGCTGCCGGACGACGGGATTCTCGGGGGCCAGCTGGCCGGCCTTCTTGGCCAACGCCTCGGCCTCGGCGTAGCGGCGGTCGTCGATCAGGGCGTTGTATTCCTCGACGAGCATCGCCAGGCGCTGATCGACCTCGACGCGCTGGGCGCGCTCGCGCTGGACCTCGGCCTCGACGCGGGCCGTCTTCCGCTCCATCTCCAGCTCGGAACGGCGCTTCCCGGTGGCTTCCTCGATCTCGCGGCGCGAGCGGTCGATCCGCCGCTGGAGCTGCTCACGCGTCTCGGGGGGGATGTCGCGGGCGCCGATGTCGGCGGTGACGGCATCGAGCAGTTCGAGAGCCTCGATCGGCGCGGTCGTCGCCAGCCGGCGGGCCTCGAGCTGCCGGGCGGCGACCTCGGCCGACGCCTTGGCGATCGCCAGGTCGCGGGGGAGCCGTTCGGTGCCCGGTGCGCCCCCTGCCGCCTGCGGTGCGGCCGTCGGCTGCCGCGGGGGACCGACGGGCGCGCCCGCTTCGGCGCCCGCCAGCGCCCGGCGTGCGGCGGCGGCGTCATCGGCCGGCGCGGGGAGCGGCTCGGCAGCCGGCAAGGCGCCCAGTGGCCCGGCGAGAGCCAGCGAGAGCGCGGCTGCAGTGAGCCGCAGGCCGGCGAACGGTCCGGCATCGGTCTGGCGAACCGAGCGTCGCGCGGCGGAATCGTGGAGGCATGCCATGGGCCGGATCCCTGTGGTCTGGGGACAGCAAGGGCGGGATAGGTAGCGGCCCGCCGGGGAACGGGTCAAGGCCAGCCACCGTTGGGTGAGCGTGCCTGGAAAACAGGGAAGAAGGCGTCCGATCCCGGGCCAGCGGGTCGGGGGCGACGCTCGACTGGGCAACCTGGGGCGAACTCGCTGCGAGGTCGCCCCGGTGGCGATGCCACTTCCGCAGGGGGCGGGTGTCGTGGCCGGCTGATCGGTCAGTCGGCGAGCGCCCGCTCGATCGTGTCGAGCAGCTGATCGACACGGAACGGCTTGAAGAGCTGGAGACGGCTGCCGGCCTGCCGCGCCTTGACGATCGAGTGGCCGGGGTCCCAGCCGAATTCCTGCATCAGGATGAACCGTCCCGGAGACATCCCCTCGAGCAGCCTGACGAGCAGCTCGTAGCCGGTCATGTCGGGGAGGCGGATGTCGGAAAGCACGATGTCGTAGCTGTCGCGGGCGTTGCGGACCATCGAGATCGCCTCGCCGCCGTCGCGTGCCGTCTCGACGATGCAGCCGCAGCGCTCGAGGTGCGAGTGGGCTGCCGCCCGGACCTGCTCGTCGGCGTCGACGACGAGGATCCGCCGGCGCACGAGCCGCGGCCGCTGGGGCTGGCGCGACTGGGTGTGGGCCGAGCTCGGGGTCATCGTCTCGCCGACCTTCTGGATCACGAGCTTGATGTCGCGCGCATTGCGGAGGATCTTCTGGAGGCGCTCGACCACGTCGGCATCGTGGCCGATGTAGCGCTCCATGACGTTGACGGCCTCGTTGAGGATGTCGTCGACGGGCAGGGCGACTGCCCCGTGGATCGCCTCGATGCTCGCCGCCGCCGTCGTCGCCTTCTCCGCGACGAGCAGCTCGAGCGTGTTGATGGCGACGGCGACGTCGCGGGCGAAGATCTCGAGGAACTGCAGGTCGGTCGGGGAAAAGCCGCCCGGCTCGGGGCTCTCGACGTTGAACGTGCCGATCACCCGGTCGTGGTAGGTCAGCGGCACGGTGAGCGACGTCTTCGCCCCCTTGCAGCCCTCGAGGTAGTGGGGGTCGTGCGTCGTGTCGGTGCAGTGGTAGCTCCGGCCCGTGGCGGCGACGAAGCCGGTGACGCCGTTGTTCTCGGTGCGGGCGAACAGCACCCGGGCCTCGGCCTCGGGCTCCATCCCCTCGGCCAGCAGCGGCTCGAGCCGACCGGTGCGCGCGTCGAGGAGGCGGATCTCGATGACGTCGAACTGCAGCAGATCGCGCGAGTAATGGAGGATGTTGCTCTTGAGGAGGTCGATGCGCTCCGTGACGCTCATGCTCGCCAGCTCGGCCGGGGTGAGGTCGGCGAGCTGCTGGCCGGCGTGGTGGATGGCGGCGCGTTTCTGTTGCTCGAGGATCGTGTGGGTCACCTCGCGGACACTGACGACGGCGGCGGCCGCCCCGGGGGCGGTGGTGTCGGTGAACGGGGCGGCGCGGAGGTGGAAGTAGCGGTTGTCGGCCGTGCGCACGGTGGCCGCGGCGGCCGTCGCTCCCGCGACCACGGCCGCCACCGGATCCCCCTCGTCGCCGACGATCTCCGGGGCGTTGAGGGCGTCGCCGATGCGGCGATCGGCCACCGACTCACAGCCACACCACTCTCGGAACCGGGCGTTGCCCCAGAGGATCGTGCCGCCGGCGGAGACGACGGCAACGCCGTCGGGAAGGTCGGCGAGTACGCGGCTGTCGCGTTCGAGCGCACGCAGCTCGCCGACCGCGCCGCGGCCGACGAGGACGGCCGCAGCCGTGCTGCCGTCGGTGGCGACGCGCTCGGCAGCGTCGCGGACGTCGCTGCAGGGAATGACGTGCGACGAGCCCGAAACACCGGTGTCGACGGTGAGCCTGCCGTCGTCGATCGACACCGCAGGGCGGATCGAGGGCTCCGATACGACCAGCACGTTCCGGACTTCCGACACCCTGCTATCCCTCCGTGCCGGACCGGGCGACACCGCACGGAGTATAAAAAAGAGGGAACGAAGCCGCCAATTCACGCCACCGGCGTTGCCCGGGCGTGACGCGGTCCTATACTCCCCGTGGTCGTGATGCGGGATCGCGAGCGGTCCGCTGCCGTGTCGGGGCAGGGTCGGGACCGGCGCGGTTAATGCCCGGGGCCGAGGCCTGCGGAGGGCCTGGCAGGCACAGGCGACGAGGAGCGGACCGTGAAGCCGGTCCGGGCGTCGTTGCCACGGCCGCGTCGGTCCGCGTGTATCGCATGACGACGGGCCGAGATTCCGGTCCAACGCGGTGCCGGCCGGCACGCTCGGCCGGGCAGGTCAACAACGAGCAGGTTCATCGTGACGCGCGACGATACCGCCGCAGACTCGTTCTTCACCCGCCACCAGTTTCTCATCTACAGGCTGTTCTCGCTGGCGGGTCTGCTGCCGGTGGGGGCCTTTCTGGTGGTCCACCTGCTGACCAACTCGTCGATCCTCGGCGGGGCGGAGAGCTTCCAGGACCGTGTCGACACGATCCACGGCCTCGGTCCCCTGCTGGTGCCGGTGGAGATCGCCTTCATCTTCCTGCCGATCCTGTTCCACGCGGTGGTGGGATTCGTGATCATCGCCGGCGGGATGCCGAACGTCGGTTCCTATCCCTACTCGGGCAACATCCGCTACACGTTGCAACGGGCCACGGGGATGATCGCTTTCGCGTTCATCGTCTGGCACCTTGTCCATCTCCACTGGCTCGGGGCGCCGTTCCGCGGCACGGCCCTGCCGGGATTCGATCCGCACCATGCCTCGAGCACCCTCGCGGTGGCGATGGCCTCCCTGGGGATGAATCTGCTGTATGCCATCGGGATGCTGGCCGCGGTCTACCATTTCGCAAACGGCCTGTGGTCGTTGGGAATCACCTGGGGTGTGTGGACGAGCCCCGCGGCGATGCGGCGGGCGAATTGGGTGAGCGTCGGCGTCGGCGCTGTGTTGGCGTTTGCAGGTCTGGGGTCGCTGGTCGGCATCCGGAGGATCGACGTCGACTCGGCACGGGCCCTCGAGGAGCGGCGCGGCGAGGCGCGGCGGATGCTCGAAGGGGGACTGCCGGCGAGCCCGGCTGCCGCCTCCGCGGACGTGGGAACCTGAGTGCCGGGTACGGAAGCCGGCCCGAGACGACTTTTCACCGGGGATCGACCCGCACGCACCCCGGACGGGACTTTCCCGGCCTCGGCGTGCGGGAGCGAAGGGGTTGATCCATGGCACAGCCGAGGGTGTTGGTCGTCGGTGGCGGGCTGGCAGGGCTGTCGGCGACGATGCGGCTGGCCGAACTGGGCGTCGCCGTCGACCTGATCAGCCTCGTGCCGGTGAAACGGTCGCACAGTGTCTGTGCCCAGGGGGGCATCAACAGCGTCAACGCGCTGACGCGCCAGCAGGGGGACTCGGAGTGGAAGCACTTCGACGACACCGTCTACGGCGGCGACTTCCTCCAGCACCAACCGCCGGTCAAGGAAATGGCCGACTGGGGGCCACGGATCATCGACCTGATGGACCGCCTCGGCGTCCCCTTCAACCGCACCCCTGAGGGGTTCCGCGACCAGCGCCGCTTCGGTGGCACGCTCTACAAGCGGACGGCCTTCGCCGGGGCGACGACCGGTCAGCAATTGCTCTACGCGCTTGACGAGCAGGTGCGCCGGCATGAGGTCGCCGGGCGGGTGAAGAAGTGGGAGTTCTGGGACTTCCTCGCCCCCGTCCTCGACGGCCACGGCCGTTGCCGCGGCGCGATCTGCCAGGATCTGGTGTCGATGCAGTTCCGGTCGTTCGCCGCCGACGCGGTGATCCTCGCCTCGGGGGGATGCGGTCTCGTCTTCGGCCGTTCGACGATGTCGATGGCCTGCACGGGCAGCGCCATCAGCCGTGCCTACCAGCACGGCGCCGCCTACGGCAACGGCGAGTTCATCCAGGTTCACCCGACGGCGATCCCGGGCGCCGACAAGCTGCGGCTGATGAGCGAAAGCGCCCGCGGTGAAGGGGGCCGCGTCTGGGTGCCGCGCACTCCGCAGGATCCACGCGACCCGACGACGATCCCCGAGTCGGAACGCTTCTACTTCCTCGAGGATCGCTATCCCAAATACAAGAATCTCGTGCCGCGCGACATCGCCACGCGGGAGATCTTCGACATCTGCGTCAACGAGGGCTTGTCGGTCGAGCGCGACCGGCCGTGCGTGTACCTCGACCTGACCCACATCCCCCGCCAGGAACTCGACCGCAAGCTCCACGGGATCCTGGAGATCTACGAGAAGTTCCAGGGGGTCGACCCGAGGTCGGCGCCGATGAAGATCTTCCCCGCCGTCCATTACTCGATGGGCGGGCTGTGGGTCGACTACCGGCGCAGTGCCGGCGGCGGGATGGAGGAGGGGTCGCCGCGCAACCACCAGACCACGATCCCCGGCCTGTACGCGATCGGCGAATGCGACTACCAGTACCACGGTGCCAACCGGCTCGGCGCCAATTCGCTGCTGTCGTGCATCTTCAGCGGGCTGTTCTGCGCCAGTGGGGTGATCGCCGGGGGTGAAGGCGCGTCGCGGACGGCCGCCGAGGAGCCGGCCCGGCTGTTCGATTCCGCCCTGCGGCGCGAGCAGGATCGCCACGAGGCGCTGCTCGGCCGGCGCGGCGGCGGCGACAACCCCTACGCCATCCACCAGGATCTCGGGGCGCTGATGACGCGCGTGGCGACCGTCGTGCGGCGCAACGACCAGCTCGCCGCCGCTTACGACGAGGTCTGCACGCTCGAGGAGCGGTGGACCCGCAGCGCCGTCAGCGACACCGGCAACTGGACCAACCAAAACGTCACGTTCACCAAGTCGCTCGGCGACATGTTTCCGCTGGCGAAGATCATCCTCAAGGGGGCGCTGCTCCGCGACGAGTGCCGCGGGGCCCACTTCAAGCCGGCGTTTTCCGTGCCCGGCCTGTCCGCGACCGATCCGGTAGGCCGGCGCCGCGAGGCGGAGGCGTGGTGCGATCGGTTTGCCGCCAACACCGAGCGGTGGCTGAAGAGCACGGTCGCCCGCCCCGGTGCCGACGGCCATCCCCAGATCACCTTCGAGGACATCGACACTTCGTTGATCCCGCCGCGCCCCCGGTTGTACGGCCTGGTCGGCGCCGACCTGATCGAGGAGGTGTGGCGCGAACGCCAGGCGACGGTCGCGGAGGGTGCCTCCCGGCCGACGGTCGCGGCGGCCGCCACCTGAAGGCCGACGTCCGTTCCCCAGCCATCCTGTCCCACCGTCCGACACGCCGCCGTGGAGATCTCCCGATGATCGCCCCCGCCCATTCTTCGGACCCCTCGTCGTCCGGCTCGGCAGAAGAGCAACGCGCGATCCGCGTCCGCATTCTCCGCCAGGACGCTCCCGCGCAGGAGAGCTACTGGGAGCGGCACGTGGTTCCCTACGAGCCGAACATGAACGTGATCAGCGTCCTCCAGCGGATCGCGGCCGGCGCGCGGGCCGCCGATGGACGGCCCGTGGCCCCGGTGGCATGGGATTGCAACTGCCTCGAGGAGGTGTGCGGATCCTGCACGATGCTGATCAACGGTGCGACGCGGATGGCCTGCTCGGCGCTCGTCGACCGCCTGCTCGAGGACGGCGACGAGATCGAGCTGCGTCCGATGTCGAAGTTTCCCGTCGTCCGCGACCTCGTCGTCGATCGCCGACGGTTGTTCCGGGGTCTCGAGAAGGTCAAGGCCTGGGTGCCCGTCGACGATTCCTACGACCACGGCGCCGGGCCGCGGATCTCCCCCGAGGAGCAGGAAGACGCCTACCCGCTCTCGACCTGCATGAGCTGCGGGTGCTGTCTCGAGGCGTGCCCGCAGTACGTCAAGATCGAGCCGGTTCGCCGTGACGGCGAGACACCCGAGGCGTTCGCGGAGCGCCGCCAGGGAGCCTTCGACCGGGGCTTCGTCGGGGCCCACGCGATCAGCCAGGCGATGCTGTTCAACTCGCATCCGACCGGAAAGATGATCGCCGACGAGCGTTTGGAGACGCTGACCGCCCCCGGCGGGATCCAGATGTGCGGAAACGCGCAGAATTGCGTCGCCGTCTGCCCGAAGGGCATCCCGCTCACCAGATCGATCGCCCGCGCAGGACGGTCCGCCACCCTGTGGGCGATCAAGCGTCTCTTCGACCGCTGAGGTCCCTGAACCGCCTTCGTCGTCGCCAGGTGGACCAGACCGCCGGGGAGATCCATACCCGCGCCTCGCCTCCGGATTGCCCCCGACCCGTTCACCGTGGTACCCTGCCGGGTGAACGGATCAACACGCGGCGGGGTACGCCGCGCGTCCGCGGACCAACGGTGACTGTGAAGGACACGTGACAGGCGACAAGAGGGCTGGTGGCGGGGGATCGGACCGGGGCGGCCGGGGACGCGGAGGCCGACGCCGGGGGCCTCCCGGTGGTGGACGGCGCGACGATCCGCGGCCGCGCGGGCGGCGCGAAGACGCCGATGCGTGGCTGTCGAGCGGTGCCGACCGTCGGATCGCGACCGTGGCAGCGGTGCCCGCCGTCGAGGGCGAGGTGGCCAAACGGTTCGCCGACCTCGGGCTCTCGGCAGCTTCGTTGGCTGCCGTTGAGCAGGCCGGCTACACGACCCCGACTCCCGTCCAGGCGGGGTTCATTCCCCGGGCCCTGACTGGCAGCGACGTGATGGGGCAGGCCCGGACCGGCACGGGGAAGACGGCGGCATTCGTGCTGCCGATCCTCGAGGCGATGGCCCGGCCGGGGCGCGGAGCGGGCCCCCGGGCGATCGTGCTGGTGCCGACGCGCGAGTTGGCCGTGCAGGTGCGCGACGAGTTCGAGAAACTCGCCGCCGGCACCAAGATCCACTGCGTCGCCGTCTATGGCGGCAAGCCGATCCGCGGGCAGATCGACAAGCTGGCCCGCCATCCGGCCGTCGTCGTCGGCACACCGGGACGGGTCCTCGACCACCTCAGCCGGGGCACGATCTCGCTGGCCGACGTCGAGATCGTGACCCTCGACGAGGCCGATCGGATGCTCGACATCGGCTTCCGTCCCGACATCGAGAAGATCTTCCGGCGCTGTCCCGACAGCCGGCAGACGTTGCTGTTGTCGGCGACGGTGCCGCCGCCGGTGGCGCGGCTCGCGTCGCGTTACATGCGCGATCCCGAGATCCTCGACTTCTCGACGCGCGACATCGCCGTCGAGACGATCGAGCAGTACTACTTCACGGTCGATCCGACGAGGAAGTTCGATCTGCTCGACAAGCTTCTCGAGCGCGAGCAACCCCGGCAGGCGATCGTCTTCTGCCGGACGAAGCGTGGCACCGACAAGGTGTTTGAAAAACTCGCGCGGCGCCGTGGCGGAGACGAGGCGGAAGTCGCCTGCATCCACGGCGACCTGGCGCAGAACGTGCGCGACCGGGTGATGCGGCAGTTCCGCGAGGGGAGCGTGCGGGTCCTCGTCGCCACCGACGTCGTCGGGCGCGGGATCGACGTCTCGGGCGTGTCCCATATCGTCAACTACGACGTCCCGGAGTTCTGTGACGATTACGTCCATCGCGTCGGCCGGACCGGCCGGATGGGGAGGGAGGGAGTGGCCTACACGTTCGTCGCCCCGGACGAAGGGCCGCAGCTGACCCGGATCGAGATGCGGATCGAGAAACTGCTCGAACGCGACGAGATTCCCGGTTTCCAGGCGTTCGACCGTCGAGCGGCTCCCAGCCCCGTCGTCCAGGTGCCGACCGCCTACGGCACTGCCCCGACGCCGCCGGCCCCGGCTGCGGCCGCGCGGCCGGTGCCAGCCGCTGCGGAGCCACCGCCGCCCGCAGCCCCGCCGGCCGCGACGCGGCTGGGCAAGGGGCGTGGGGCGAAGCGTTTCCGCCGCGCGTTGTGAAACCCGCCGCGTGTCGCGGCCCGGGAACCGGCCATGGACGGCAGTCGTGCAGGGGCGGGGGACGATGGGCAGGCACGCCGCCGGCGGGCTCTCGGCCAGCGTCTCGAGAGCCTCGCCGCCGCCGGGGTCGAAGCGCTGCCGAAGCGGCGGGTTAGTCGGGAGCCGACGGTGGTTCCCGAGCGGGTGACCGCGGCCCTCCAGACTCAGACCGCATACGCTCCGGCCGATCGTGGATCCCGCCTGGCCGTGATCCGCGCCGAGGTCGAGGCGTGCACGCTCTGCGTGGACTTGGCCGCGGCCCGGACGCGGACGGTGTTCGGCACCGGGTCGGCGACGGCGCGGATCTGCTTTTTCGGTGAAGCGCCTGGCGCGGACGAGGATGCCAGCGGGGAGCCGTTCGTCGGCCGCGCGGGCCAACTCCTCACCCGGATCATCTCCTCGATCGGGCTGTCGCGCGACGAGGTCTATATCCTCAACGTCCTCAAGTGCCGGCCGCCGGGAAACCGGACGCCGCTACCCGACGAGGTCGCCAATTGCCGCGGCTACTTCGAGCGCCAGTTCGCGACGATCGCACCAGAATTCGTCTGCTGCCTCGGCACGTCGGCGTCCCACGCGCTGCTCCGCACCGACGAGCCGATCGGCAAGCTCCGCGGACGGTGGTTCGCGCACCGTGGTGCCCAGGTTCTCTGTACCTACCACCCTTCGTATCTTCTCCGCAATCCGAGTGCGAAGCGGCAGGTGTGGGAGGACATGCAGCTGCTTGCCGCCCGTGCCGGCCTCGAACTGCCGCCCCGCGGCGACTGAACCCGTTTGCCTCAAGCCGCCGCGGCACCACGACCGATTCCGACGACGGGTCGCGGGGAGGGACAGCCGCCGAAGAGCCACGGGCACGGGAGCCCGCGGCTACCGGGGTCACGGGGGTTGGCGATGAGCGCTGCGAACGAGGGCCCGATGATCCCGCGGGCGGCCTGGGTGATCGCGCTTGCCCTGGTGGCGACGGGCTGCACGATGTGCCCCGATCCGTTCGACTACTCGGGGCCGGTTCCCAACGGCTCGGCGCCCCAAAACGACTTCATGGCGCGGAGCAACGGTATCCTTCCGCTCCGCGCCAAGCCTGCCCCCTGGCCGCCGCTGGTCGAAGCGGAGACGGGCGCGGCCGAGACAGCCGTCGCCGCCGACTCCCCGGAGAGCGCGGCCGACGAAACGGCCGTGATCGTCACCGCCGACGCCCCGGACGCTGACGGGGACGCGACCGTGATCCGCTGACCGCGGCGCGGCCACCCCGTGGTCACGAAGCCACGACCGGCTCCGGTACCCAGCCATCGGGGATGACTGCGTCCTTCGGGACCACGGCGACACCGTCGCGGACGGTGAACCGGTCGCTGTCGGGGCTGGCATCCCAGCCGTGGTCGTTGACGATCCGCGCCCGGCGGCCGATGCGGACGTTCTTGTCGATGATCGCCCCCTCGATCACCGAGCCCTCGCCGATGCCGATCGGCGGCACGCCCTTGGTGGTGTTGGCGGCGAGATCGTCGGCGGTCTCGTAGAGGTCGTTGCCGAGGATCACCGAGTTGCGGATCACGACGTTGCGCCCGATCCGGCAGCGGAGTCCGATCACGCTGTTCTCGATCACCGCTCCCTGCTCGATCAGGCAGCCGTCGGAAACCAGGCTCGCGCGGATGCTCGCACCGTCGATCCGCGACGGCGGCAGGAACCGCCCACGGGAGTAGATCGGCGCCTCGGCACAGGCCAACTCGAACGGCGGCCGCGCGCCGGCGAGGTCGAGGTTGCACTGGTAGTAGGAGCGGATCGTGCCGATGTCCTCCCAATAGCCGTCGAACGGATGGAGATGGACGCGCTTGGCACGGATCGCCGCGGGAAACACCTCGCGGCCGAAGTCCTGGTAGTCGGTCTGACGGAGGAGATCCACGAGACAATCACGGTCGAACAGGTAGATCCCCATGCTCGCCATCAGCGACCGGCCGTGGGCGGGGATCCCCTGGCGCTCGATCCACGACGGCGAGGTGCGGACCAGCTCCAGTTCGTTGGCCGTTTGGGGCTTCTCGAGGAAACCGGCCACCCGCCCCTCGTCGTCGAACCGCATGATCCCCAGCGCGCTGGCGGCCGACTCGTGCACCGGGATCCCGGCGATCGTGACGTCGGCCCGCTGGGCGAGGTGGGTGGCCATCATGTCGGCATAGTTCATCCGGTACAGCTGGTCACCGGACAGGATCAGCACGTGTTTGATGTCGGGCTGCTGGAGGTAGCGGATGTTCTGCCGGACGGCATCGGCCGTGCCCTGGTACCAGCCGGGGTTGTCGAGCGTCTGCTGGGCGGCGAGGATCTCGACGAACCCGCCGCTGAACGGGTCGAACGTGTAGGTCCGGCGGATGTGGCGGTGGAGGCTGACGGAGTTGAACTGCGTCAGCACGTAGATCCGCTGGACGCCGCTGTTGATGCAGTTCGACAGCGGGACGTCGATGATCCGGTACTTGCCCGCCAGCGGCACCGCCGGCTTGGAGCGATCGCGGGTCAGGGGGTAGAGGCGCGTGCCCCGTCCGCCACCGAGGACCAGGGCCAGCACGCGACGCACCACGCTCATGGAAGGCTCCCCGGGATCGCGGCACAGGCGCCGATGCCGCCGCGAGGGCCCCATGCTATGCCAGTCCGCCGCGGTCCGGCAATCACAGCCGGCCCTGCCATCGCGCGACTGTCAGCGGCCGCGTCGCCGTCAGCGGACGACGAAGTTGACCATCCGACCCGGGACGGCGACGACCTTCACGACCTGCTTCCCGTCGAGCAGGTCGGCGATCCGTGGGTCGGCCTGGGCCGCGGCCTCGAGCGCCGCCGGATCGGCATCGGCGGCCACCGTGACACGCCCGCGCAGCTTGCCGTTGACCTGCACCGGGACCTCGACGGTGTCGTCGCGGAGCCAGCGCTCGACGACCGTGGGCCAGGGAGCAGTCGAGACCGGTGCCGGGCGCCCGAGCACCTCCCACAGTTCCTCGGCGAGATGGGGGGCGAACGGCGCCAGGATCGTGACGAACAGCTCGAGCACCGCGCGCGGCCGTCGGTCGAGCGGCGTGAACACGTTGACGAACTCCATCATCCGGGCGATCGCGGTATTGAACGACAGCGACTCGATGTCGGTCGTGACCTTGTGGACGGTGCGGTGGAGTTCGCGGAGCTGGTCGAGCGTCGGGGGATCGTCGACGACCTGGGCCGCGAGGGTCACGTCATCGGCACGTTCGTCGACCACCAGCCGCCAGCAGCGGTCGAGGAAGCCACGGACGCCGCTCACCCCGGTGGTGCTCCACGGCTTGGTCGCCTCGAGCGGCCCCATGAACATCTCGTAGAGACGCAGCGAATCGGCGCCGAACTCGGTGACGACCGTGTCGGGATTGACGACGTTGCCACGGGCCTTCGACATCTTGTAGGCCCGGCTCTCGACGCGGATCTTGGGAGCGTCGCGGAGGACGAAATGCTCGCCCTGCTTCTCGACCTGGTCGGCCGGGACCTTCGCCCCCACGTCCTCCGCGGAACGCTTCTCGGCCGAGACCCAGCCCCCCTTGGGGCTGCGGTATCCGGTGAACTCCATCTCGCCGAGGATCATCCCCTGGTTGACCAGCCGGTGGAACGGCTCCAGCGACGAGACGTGGCCGCGGTCGTGGAGCACCTTGTGCCAGAACCGCGCGTAGAGGAGGTGGAGGACGGCGTGCTCGGCGCCGCCGATGTAGAGATCGACCGGCATCCAGGCGCGCTCGACGTCGGGATCGACGAACCGCTCGGTGTTGTGGGGGTCGAGGAAGCGGAGGTAGTACCAACACGACCCCGCCCACTGCGGCATCGTGTTGGTCTCGCGGCGGTAGCGTTTGCCGTCGCGCTCGACGAACAGCCAGTCGGCGGGTGAGCGCGACAGGGGCGGATCGGGGGTGTTCCCCGGCTTGAAGTCGGTGAGGTGGGGGAGGTGGACCGGCAGGTCCGTCGGATCGAGGGCCCGGATCGCGCCGGTCGGTACGCCCGCGCCGTCGACCTCGTGGAGGATCGGAAACGGCTCACCCCAGAACCGCTGCCGGCTGAACAGCCAGTCGCGGAGCTTGTAATTGACCGCCGGCCGGCCGATCCCGGCGGCGCGCAGGTCGGCGCCGATCCGGGCGATGAACGCGGCCGTTTCCAGCCCCGTGTACGGCCCCGACGCCACCGCCCGCCCGGCGCCGGTGAACAGCGTGCCGTCGTGGCCATGGCCGTCGCTCGGCTCGACGACGGTGACGATCGGCAGGCCGAACGCCTTGGCGAAATCCCAGTCACGGTCGTCGTGGGCCGGGACGGCCATGATCGCGCCGGTCCCGTAGCTCGCCAGCACGTAGTCGGCCACCCACACCGGCACCGGTCGGCCGGTGAGCGGATGGACGCAGGAGGACCCGGTGAACACGCCGGTCTTCTCCTTGGCGAGATCGGTGCGATCAAGGTCGCTCTTCCGGGTCGCCGCGTCACGGTAGGCGGCGATCGCCTCGCGCTGTGCCGCGGTCGTGAGCCGCTCGACGAGCGGATGCTCGGGCGCCACGACGAGGTAGGTGACGCCGTACAACGTGTCGGGGCGCGTGGTGTAGACGCGGATCGCGTCGACGCCGGGCCCGGCGGGGAAGCCCGCCGTGGCACGGGCGCTCTGCCAGGCGGCGAAGGAGGATCCGGCGTCGCCCGGCGGGCAGACGAAGAAATCGACCTCCGCGCCGGTGCTGCGGCCGATCCAGTCGGACTGCAGCTTCTTGATGCTCGCCGGCCAGTCGAGGCCGTCGAGCTCGCGTTCGAGCCGGTCGGCGTAGGCGGTGATCCGCAGCATCCACTGGCGCAGCGGGATCCGCACCACCGGGTGGCCGCCGCGCTCGCTGACGCCGCCGATCACCTCCTCGTTGGCCAGCACCGTGCCCAGCGCCGGGCACCAATTGACCGGAGCCTCCGACTGGTAGGCGAGGCGGTGCTCGTCGCGGTAGCGGGCGACGGCCGCCGGGCCGGCCGCGGCGACGTCGTCCGGGATCGGCAGTTCCGCGATCGGCCGGCCGCGCTGGACGGTGGCGTCGAACCAGGTGTCGAAGAGGACGAGGAAGATCCACTGCGTCCAGCGGACGTACTCCGGATCGGTCGTCGCCAGGACTCGCTTCCAGTCGTAGCTGAAGCCGAGCATCTTCAGCTGCCGCGTGAAGGTGGCGATGTTGCGCTCCGTGCTCTCGCGCGGCGGAGTGCCGGTGCGGATCGCGTACTCCTCGGCGGGAAGCCCGAAGGCGTCGAACCCCATCGGGTGCATCACGGCGGTGCCGCGCATCCGCTCGAAGCGGGTGACGATGTCGGTGGCGGTGTAGCCCTCGGGATGGCCGACGTGGAGCCCTTCGCCGCTCGGGTAGGGGAACATGTCGAGCACGTACCGCTTGCGGCCGGTCGGCAGGCGCGGCGTGGCGAAGGTGTCGTGGGACTCCCACCACGACTGCCACTTGGGCTCGATCCGGGCGGGCTGGTAGCGGGGCATCCGTCGGGTCCGTGGGCCGGAGGGGGAGAAACCGTCGCGCCGGCGGCGGGGGAACCGGCAGCGGCGGGGAACCGTCCGGGGCCGCGGCTGTTCAGGTCCCGGAGGGCCGATTCTAATGTCACGACCGGGGCGGCAACGAGTCGACCGCCCCGTCGTTTCCCGGCACGCCGCCCGATGGCCGCTCCCCGCGCCGCCGCCACTCCGCTCCTCCAGCAGGCGCTGCTCCGCGCCTGCCGGTCGGCGGCAGGGCGGATGAAGATGGCCGACTCGCTCGGGACCCGTCTCACGGGACGGGAGTTACTCACCCGGATTCTCTGCGCCCGGGCGGTGCTCGAGCGCACGCTCGCGCCCGACGAGCGCCGCGTCGGCCTCCTCCTCCCGCAGACTGCCGGGGCGGCGGTCGTCAATGCCGCCCTGGCCCTGTCGGGCCGCGTGGCGGTGAACCTCAACTACACCACCAGCCAGGCGATCCTCGACCTGTGCAGCGAGCGCGCGGGGCTCCGCCACGTGATCTCGTCGCCGGCGTTCCTCGAGCGTGTCAAACTGTCGCTCGGCGACAGGTTCCTCGACGCCGGATCACTGCGCGGCAAGCTGACGCTCGCCGACAAGGTCGGAGCCTGGTGGAACGCCACCGTGACCCCGCTCCCGGCCCTCGAGCGGAAGCTGGGCCTCGACCGGATCGGCCCCGATGACGTGCTCACGATCATCTTCACGTCGGGTTCGACGGGGGACCCCAAGGGGGTCGTGCTGTCGCAGGAGAACGTCGCCAGCAACGTCCGCGCCGTCGACGCGATCCTCCATCTGTCGGGGGCCGACACGGCGATGGGCGTGCTGCCGTTCTTCCATTCCTACGGCTACATGTCGACGCTGTGGCTGCCGCTGACGCTCGACCCGGCGGTGGTCTACCATCCCAATCCGCTCGACGCGCAGGCGGTCGGCAAGATGGTCCGCCAGTACCACGCCACCGTGCTGATGGCGACGCCGACGTTCCTGCGGACCTACATCCGGCGGACGCCGGCGGAGGATTTCTCGACGCTCGAGGTGGTGTTCGCCTCGGCCGAGAAGCTGCCGCGCGAGGTCACCGACGCGTTCGAGCGGAAGTTCGGCGCCCGCCCCGTCGAGGCGTACGGGGCCACGGAGCTCTCGCCGTTGGTCGCCGTCAACGTGCCGGCGGCGCGGCAGCTGCCCGGGACGCCGGCCGCCTGCCGGGAGGGGACGGTCGGCCGGCCGATCGAGCACTGCAGGGCGCGGATCACCGACCGCGAGGGCGTGGCCGAACTGCCGCTGGGCGCGGAGGGGATGCTGTGGATCACCGGACCGAACGTGATGCAGGGCTACCTCGATCGCCCTGATCTGACGGCCAAGGTGATCCGTGACGGCTGGTACTGCACGGGCGACATCGCCCGGCTCGATGCCGACGGGTTCATCACGATCACCGGCCGCGAGAGCCGGTTCTCGAAGATCGGCGGTGAGATGGTGCCCCACCTGCCGATCGAGGCGGCCGTCAACGAGGAGCTCGGAGCCGGCGACGGCGACCTCCTCGCCGTGGTCACCGCCGTACCCGACGTCGCCAAGGGGGAGCGGTTGGTCGTCCTCCACCTTCCCACGACGCGCGATCCGCACGACGTCTGCCGAGGGCTCCAAGCGCGCGGCCTCCACAACCTCTGGATCCCCTCCCCCGACAGCTTCGCCGCGATCGACGCGATCCCGGTCCTCGGATCGGGCAAGCTCGACCTTCAGCGGCTCGCGGCGCTGGCGCTGGAGCGTTTTCCCGGGAAGAGGCCGTCGTGACCGGAGGGGGGTTCGCACCGCTGGTCCTGCTCGGCAGATGCAGCGACGAGCGTGCCGCACTGCTGGTCGTCGACCGGGGTCCGGCCGGGGCGGCTCCCGGCGTGCGGATCGAGGGACGGCTGACCGGCCCGCGCTGCGCGCGGGGGACGATGCTCCCCGTCGACGTCGTGCTCGAGCCGCTTCCCCCCGTTCCCGGTGGCGTGGCGCTGGCGCGGTGCATCCTCACCGAACCGGCCTACTGGCAGCCCGACATGCCGGCACTGTACCGCCTCGAGGCGCGGCTCATCGGCGACGGCGGCACGGCCACGGCGGCCGTCACGGTCGGGCTGCGGCGCGGCGGCGTGCGCGCCAGATCGCTGTGGCTCGAGGGGCGGCGCTACGTTCCCCGCGGGGTGTCCTGCCCGGCACTCACGGCCGCACTCGCCGACGAGCTGCGCGCGGCTGCGGCGGCGGCCTGGATCACCGACCCCGACGAGCAGTCGCTGACGCTGGCGGCCAGCGCCGGCGTGGCGGTCGTCGCCCGGCTGTCGGCTGCCGGCGGCGACGACGTGGCGGCGCGGCTCGTCGACCTCGCGACCTGCCCGGCAGTGCTGCTTGCGGTGGTCGCCGCGGGCGTTCCGGCCGCTGCCGTCGCCGCGGGGCTCGCGGGCGCGGGCAAGCGGCGCGGTTCGTTGCCGGTGGGATGGGAAGTGGATGGCACGCGACCGCCCTCGGCTGCGACACTGCCCCCGGTCGATGCCCTGGTCGCGTTGCTGCCCGGCGACGCTGACCCCGCGCCCGGCTGGCGGGAGCCGCTGCGGGTCGCGCTGGTGGCCGCGGCGACCAGGCCGGAACCGCTCGAGCCGGTCGCCGTCGCGCGCCGGGAGTGCGACCGCCTCCAGGCGCGCCTGGCGGCCTGGGGAGGCGGAGCAGGGACGGGTGCGACGGTGCCGTGGGCCGGCTATCTCGTGGGGTGATCCCGTGGTCGGTCGAGCCCGACGGCCGGCTGGTACGATCGCGGCATGGACCCTGCAGCCGACCGCCATTCCCGACAGGTCCGCTTCACGCCGCTGGGGCCGGAGGGGCAGACGCGCCTGGCGCAGGCGCGGGTCGCCGTCGTCGGCTGCGGCGCGCTGGGCAGCGCCGCGGCGATGGCGTTGGCCCGGGCCGGCGTCGGGCACCTGCGCCTCGTCGATCGCGACGTCCCGGAGCTTTCGAACCTGCCGCGGCAGGTACTGTTCGACGAGGCCGACGTCGCTGCCGGGTTGCCGAAAGTCGTGGCGGCTGCCAACCGCCTCCGCACGATCGACGGGACGCTGTCCATCGAGCCGGTCGTCGCCGACCTGGCGGCCGACAATGCCGCGCGCGTGCTCGGTGGTGTCGATCTGATCGTGGACGGCACCGACAACTTCGCGACCCGGTTCCTCGTCAACGAGTTCGCCTGCCGGGAGCGGCTCCCCTGGATCTACGGTGGTGCGATCGGCGCCGAAGGCCGGGTGCTGGCGGTCGCGCCCGGACGGACGGCCTGCCTGCGCTGCCTCGTGCCCGAGCCCCCCGACCCGGGCGCGCTGCCGACGTGCGACACGGCGGGGATCATCGGGCCGGCGGCGCTGGTCGTGGGGGCGGTCCAGGCCGCCGAGGCGATCAAGCTCCTCACCGGCGTCGCTCCCTCCGGACGGATGCTCGTGTTCGACCTCTGGGAGGGGGCGTGGAGGACGGTCGATCTGTCCGGGTTGGCCGAGCGCGGCTGCCCGACCTGCCGCGGCACGGACCACCCGTGGCTCGACGGTCGCCTCGGCGGCGGCACCGCCGTGCTCTGCGGGCGCGACGCGGTGCAGGTCGCCCCCGCCGCGGGAGCCCGGGTCGATCTCGAGGCGTTCGCGAGGCGTGCCGAGGCTCTCGGCCGGGTGACCGCCAACCCCTGGATCGTGCGCGTCGTCGTCGAGCCGGGGATCGAGTTGGCGGTGTTCGCGGACGGCCGGGCGATCGTCAGCGGGACGCGCGACGAGACGCGGGCGCGGAGCATCGTCGCCCGCAGCCTGGGCGTGTGAGGTTCAGCACGCCGTCGCCGCTTCCATGATGCGCTGTTCGGTGGCCTCGGCGCGAGACAACTCCGCCGTCAGCCTCCCCTCGGCGAGGACGATGATCCGGTCGGCGAGGGTCAGGAGCTCGGGCAGCTCGCTCGAGGTGAGGATCACGCCCAGACCCTCGCGGCACAGGCGATCGATGAGGTGGTAGAGATCCGCCTTCGCCCCGACGTCGATGCCGCGGGTCGGGTCGTCGAGGAGGAGGACGCGCGGCTGGGTGAGGAGCCAACGCGAGATGATGCATTTCTGCTGGTTGCCCCCCGACAGCCCCGTGATCGCCGCGTGCGGACCGGGGGTCTTCACGCCGGTCGAACGGATCGGGCCGGCGACGAGATCTTCCTCGCGGGACCGGTTCACGAGCCCGCCGCGGAGGGTCGCGGCGAGGCTGCAGAGGCTGATGTTGGCGGCGACGTCGAGGTCGGGAAACAGGCCGAGACGCTTGCGGTCCTCGGTGACCATCGCGATCCGGGCGGCACACGCCTCGCGCGGGTGGGAGAAGCGGACGGGCCGTCCCTCGAGCCGGATCGAGCCGGTCCAGCTCGGCGGGAGGACGCCGAAGATCGTCTCCAACAGTTCGGTGCGCCCCGCCCCCATCAACCCGGCCACGCCGAGGATCTCGCCGGCGTGGAGGTCGAGCGACACGTCGCGCAGCCGGTAGCCACGCGGGTGCTCGGGCCAGGGCACGGTGAGATCGCGGATCTCGAGGAGCCGTGCGCCGCGCTGCCGCGAACCGTGGAAATCGTGGTCGGCGATCTCGCGCCCCACCATCCACCCGGTCACCTCGCGCGGGGTGGTGGCGGCCCGGTCGACAGAACGGACGTGGCGGCCGTCGCGGAGGACGGTGATCCGGTCGGCGAGCCGGAACACCTCGTCCATTTTGTGGGAGATGGAGAGGATCGACGTCCCCTGGGCGCGAAGACGGGCGATGACCCGCTCGAGCCGCGCCACCTCGGCCTCGGTGAGGGCGCTGGTCGGCTCGTCCATGATGAGGATATCGGTCCGCAGGGACAGCGCCTTGGCGATCTCGACGAGCTGCTGGTCGCCGACGCGGAGCGTGCCGGCCGCGACCCGTGGGTCGATCGGGCACTCGAGCCCGGCCAGCAGCTCGCCCGCCTCGCGGATCATCGCGGCGTCGTCGAGCAACCCGAGGGGCGTGCGCCGCTCACGGCCGAGGAAGATGTTGGCGGCGGCGGAGAGCTGCTCGACGAGGTTCAGCTCCTGGTGGATGATCGCGATCCCGGCGCGCTCGGCGTCGCGCGTCCCGGTGAAGCGCACCGGTGTGCCGCGGACCCTGATCTCCCCCTCGTAGTCGGTGATCACCCCGGAGAGGATCTTCATCAGGGTGCTCTTGCCGGCACCGTTCTCACCGCAGATCGCGTGGCATTCGCCGGGCGCGAGGTCGAAGCTGACGTCGGCGAGGGCGACGACCCCCGGAAAGCGCTTGGTGACGGCCTCGAAGGCGACGATCGGCGTCATGGGCTGCGCCGCCCCTCCATCCAGCGCACCGCCCCGAGCAGGCCGAGCACGGCGATCCCGACCGCCAGGCCGAGCAGACCGGTGCGGCCGGCGAGTCCCTCGACGTTCGCCGCCCCCATCGTCGCCAGCAGGGCGGCGAACGTGGCGATGGTGGGGATCGCCGCCAGGCCGCGTGTTCCGGGAAACAGCGCCCGCCCCGTCCGGGCGAGCTGCCCGAACTGCGTGAGCGTCACCGCCAGGGCCACGATGATCCCGACGATCATCCCCTCGTAGACGTCGGCGCTGGCCTTGATGAGCTTCGAGACGGCGTCGATGACGACGCGGAGGAACAGCGCCCCGAGGACCGTGCCACTCACCGTGCCCACGCCCCCCTGGAGGCTGCAGCCGCCGACGACGGCGGCCGCGATGGCGTTGAGCTCGTAGCCGCGGGCCAGCTGGCCCGGCTGGGCGACGCTGCTGTCGGCCATCAGGAAGATCCCGGCCAGGGCCGCGGTCAGGCTGCTGAAGCAGTAGGCGAACCACTTGACGTTCTCGGTGCGGATTCCGCTCAGCCGGGCCGCCTGCTCGTTGCCGCCGAGTGCGTACAGGTGCCGGCCGAGGACGGTTCGGGAGAGGACGATCCAGGTGACCACCGCGAGGCCGAGGAAGGTCGCGGTGGTGATCCAGACGTTGTGCTCCTTGAGCCAGGCGAAGAACGGCGTGTTGACGTTGATCTGCTGCGACTCGCTCCCCCAGCGCGTGCGGGTGACGTACAGGCACATCGCCCGTGCGAAACTGCGCAGGCCGACGAGCGTGGCGAGCGTGGCGACGAACGGGGGAAGGCGGATCGAGGTGATCAGCCAGGTGTGGAGCGTGCCGACGAGGAGCCCCGACAGCATCGCGCCGCCGACCGCCAGTGCGATTCCCACCGGGCCGACGGTCACGAGGCGCCGGTCGTCGGCGTCGGCGCAGAGCGTGAGGATCAGCGCGCAGGTGGTGGCGCTGAACGCCACCATCGACCCCGCCGACAGGTCGATGCCGCCGGCGATGATCACGACCGCGGCCCCGAGGGCGATGATGCCCAGCAGCGCCGTGTTGCGGAGGATGATGTCGCGGCTCTCGGCCCAGGAAGTGAAGTAGGTGCCGTTGGGGTCGAGCCAGCCGGTGCCGACGAAGACGACGACGATCGCCGCCAGCAGGGCGAGCTCGGTGCGCGGCGGCAGCCAGCCGCCCGCCGCGGGGCCGGAGGGTGTCATGTCAGGAACTGGTCAGGTTGTACTGCTTCAGCCAGGCCTGGAACTCCGGCAGCGTCATGAACTCGACGACCTTCGGGTCGAACAGGCCGGGCTTCACCGGGGAGGCCGCGTCGGGGACGACGACCCGCAGACCGGTCGTGAAGATGTCGCCGTCGGGGCTGCCGGCCCGTGGGAACATCTCCCCGAGCACCGCCTTGTCGCTCTCGACCATCGCCTTGAGGAGGCGAACCGTCTGGACCCCCATCTCGAACGGGTTTTGGACCACCATCACGTCGATGTTCCCCTTCCCCATGTGGCCGATCGCCAGATCCTGGGCGTCGAACGTGCCGACCACGTAGCGGTCGCGCGATCCGCTCTCTGAGACCACGTCGGCGATCGCCGGGGCGTTGTAGGCCCAGATCCCCACCAGGGCGACGAGGTCCTTGTGGTTCTGGGTGGCGTTGCGGACGTTGTCGCGGGCCCGGGGTAGATCCATCTCGTCAGCCATCCGGTCGCGCTCCGCGAACGCCGGGCCGATCGCCTCCTTGACGCCGTTCATCCGGCTGCGGGCATTGTCGTTGTCGGTGAAGCCGGCGAACTGGACGTAGCCCCCGTCCTTCGCACCCTTGGCCTCGAGGAGTGCCTTCGTCGCGGTCCCCAGCACACGGCCGCCGACGATGTTGTCGGTGCCGATGTAGTAGGGGCGCGCGTCACGGAACGTGTCGCGGTTGACGTCGCCGTCGACGGTGATGACCTTGACTCCCTTGGCTTGGAGCTTGCGCATCTCCTCGACGATCGACTGGTTGTCGGCCTGGATGACGCTGATCGCGATCCCGGCGATGTCGTCCTGGGTGGCGTACTGCCTGAGACGCTCGATCTGCCCCTCGGCCGACGCGTTGTTGACGTCGCGCGACACCGTCAATCCGGCAGCGGCGCAGCCGAACCGTTTCTCACCTTCCTTCAGCCCGCTGAGGAGCGCGTCCCAGAACGGATCGTCGCCGTTGGTGATGAACACCAGCCGCTTGGCACCGGCCGACGGGCCGGGAGCGCCGGGCTGCGCGGTGCCAGGGCGCACCTCGGCGGGCTTGTTCGCCCGGCTGCAGCCCGCGACGAGCACGGCCGAGAGGGCGAGGCCGACGACGAGACGACGAGGGATCATGCGTGTACTCCCCACGGCGAATGGCGATCGGGTGGCACCACCCCGGGGTGCGGGAGGGCCCGATCGCGAGCTTCAGTAACGTAGCCCATGCCGTCGGAGGTGCACCAGTGGCTGTCCGGTGCCTGCCGAGGCCCCCGCGAGGATCCGGGCAATGACGACGGCATGGTCGCCGCTCTCGGCGCGGGCCACGCCGCGGCAGTGGAGCCAGCCGACCGCGTCGACCAGCGCGGCGATCCCGGCGACGCGCTCCACGGCGAGCCCGGCGAACGGCTCCTCGCCGGCCGCAGCGGGGCGCGAGAACCTCCCGGCGAGCGGCTTGTGCGCCTCGCCGACGATGTTGAGCACGAAGTCGGTTCCCGAGGAGACCGCGGCGAGCAGATCGCGCGACGAGGCGATCGCGACCGAGATCATCGGGGGCGTGAATGCCGCCTGCATCACCCAGCTGGCGAGCATCGCCCGATCGCCGCACCCGTCGCGCCAGGCGATCACGAACAGTCCGCTGGGGATCCTTCCGAGCGCCGCCGCCAACGGCTCGATGGTCTCGGCCGGCGCCGGCGCTTGCGGTGGGGCTGGGGCCGGGTCACGTGACGGAGGAGGGGACATCGGGTGGATCCCGAAACCTGGTGAAGTGGGGACGCGGGGACGGCGAGGGGCGGCAGCGATCCTGGGAAAGTGTCCTGGTTGCCCAAACTGCCGGCGGTGGGGGGAAGACGCCCGCCGGCGCCGCGACCGGTCAGCGATCGTGAAATCAGCGTGCGCCGCGCGGGGGTCGATCGCCGATCTCTCTTCAGCCGATCCCCGACCGGCCCCTAGAGTGTCGCACCCGGTTCGGGCCCACGCAATTCGCACCCACCCCCGTGGCTGACCAGCGGCGGCCGCCGCCGCCGGGCCCACCCCGCCGTCCGTCACCGCACCGATGCCAGTCGAACCGCTCCTGCACCCGCCTCCGGCCGTCGACGACGCCATCCGCGTCGCGGCGGCGCCACGCCATGCAGCCGTCGCTCGGATGGTGCGAACGCTCGGCTGCCTGGCGTGGTTCGGGATCTGCCTGCTCGCGTCGCCCACGCCGGCGCCGGGCGAGCCCCTCCCTGGACCGGCACTCTCGGTGCCGGAGCCGCGTGCCCAGTCGGCCGTCGTGCCATTGCCGGCGGATCCGGGATCGGGCCCGGTCGTCCTCGACCTCCCCTACGAGGGTTTTGGCGCCGACGATTTCGATGGTGCAGTGGCCCCCGGCGGATCACCGTCCTGCGGTCCCGACTGCATCGTCCCAGGGAGCGGTTTTCCCGACTGCTTTGACGACCTCTGGGCGGCCCGCCCGTGGTGCTGGCAGTTGATGCCCAACAATCTGATTTACACCAGTTACCTCGCCGGACCGAAGGAACCGCGGATCGGCTCCTCGGTCTACGACGACACCGAGCCGGCGCTCGTCGGCGGTGGTCGCGAAGGATGGCTGTGGGACACGACCCTCGGTGGCCGCGCGTCGATCCTCCGCTACGGCTCCGACACGGTCGTCCACCCGCAGGGCTTCGAGGTCCAGATCGAGGGAGCGGCGTTCGTGCGCCTCGATCCCGAGGACGAGCGCGACCTGCGCAGCGCCGACTACCGGTTCGGCGTGCCGCTGGTCTACGGCGTCGGGCGCTGGCAGACGAAGTTCGCCTATTACCACAACAGCGCGCACCTCGGCGACGAGTTCATGCTCAAGCACCCGACCTACCCGCGGATCAACTACGTCCGCGACTGCCTGGTGTGGGGCAATTCCTGGTACCCGCTCGACTGGCTGCGGCTCTACGGTGAGGTCGGCTGGGCGTTTTACAACGCCGGGGGATCGGAGCCCTGGGAGCTGCAGGGGGGCTGCGAGCTGATCCAGGCCCGGCCCACCGGCGGCCGCGGATCGCCGTTCCTCGCGGTCAACGGCATGTCGCGCCAGGAGCTCGACTGGGGAGGCAACGTCTGCGTGCAGGCCGGCTGGGCGTGGCGCGGGCGGCGCAGCGAGAAGCTGTACCGCGTCGGGTTCGAGTATCTGTACGGGTCCGACCCGCAATACGAGTTCGTGTACAACAACCAGAACCGCTGCGGGTTCGGGATGTGGTACGACTTCTGATCGCGGCGGCCGCCCGACGGATCCTGCGCGCGTGCCGCTCCTGGCGATCGAGACGACCTGCGACGAGACCGCTGCCGCGGTGATCACGCGGCAGCGCACCGTGCTCGGCTCGGTCGTCGCCAGCCAGGAAGCGCTCCACGCCCGGTGGCGCGGCGTGGTGCCCGAGGTCGCCGCCCGGGCGCATGTCGAGCGGATCCTGCCGGTGATCGCCGAGGCCGTCGACCGGTCGGGTGTGCACCGGTCGGAGCTCGAGGTCGTGGCGGTGGCCGTCCGCCCGGGGCTCGTCGGCTCGCTGTTGGTCGGGCTCGCCGCCGCCAAGGGGATCGCCCTCGGGTTCGGCCTGCCGCTGGTCGGCTACGACCACCTCGCCGCTCACCTCTACGCCTGCCGTCTTGTGCATGGATCCCGCGTGCGCTACCCGGCCCTCGGCCTGGTCGTCAGCGGCGGCCACACGGCTCTCTACAGGGTCGGCACGCCGACCGACCTGGAACGCCTCGGCGGCACGATCGACGACGCCGTGGGCGAGGCCTTCGACAAGGCGGCGGCGCTGCTCGGCCTCGGCTATCCCGGCGGCCCGTGGATCGAGCGGACGGCGCGCGACGGCAATCCGCGGAGCGTGCGCCTGCCGCGGCCCCTGGCGGCAGACCGCGACCGGATCGACATGAGCTTCAGCGGCCTGAAGACGGCGCTGCGGGTGCGGGTGCGCCCCCCGGGGACACCGGCCGATCAGCCGCCACCGACCGGTCAGGCCCGCGCCGACCTGGCGGCGGCGTTCGAACAGGCGGCGGTCGATACGGTCGTCGCCAAAGTCGAAGTGGCGCTCGAGCGCACCGGCCTGCGCCAGGTGCTCGTCGGCGGTGGAGTCGCGGCCAACTCGCGCCTCCGCGCCGCGCTGACTCTAGCCGGTGGCCGCCACGGCGCGGAAGTGCTCGTGCCGCCGCCGTCGCTGTGCACCGACAATGCGGCGATGGGGGCGATCGCCTGGGAGCACGTCGAACGCGGCGACGTGGGCGGGGCTCTGCTCGATGTCGCTCCGGGAACCGACCGCTCCGCCGCCCGTCGCGCCCGCTGACGGCAGCCGTGCTCCGCCTCAGGGGGAGAAGCTCTCGAACTCGCTGTGCGGGCGGTGCTCCTGATTGACGAACCGGGTGAAGTCGTGCTGCCAGAGCAGCTTGACGTCGCCGATCGGACCGTTTCGCTGCTTGGCGATGATGATCTCGGCCTGTCCCTTGACCCGTTCCCGGTCCTCGTCGTTCGTCTGGTAGTACTCCTCACGGTGCACGAACATCACCACGTCGGCATCCTGCTCGATGGCCCCGGACTCACGGAGATGGTGGAGCCGCGGCTTGTTGTCGCGCGACACCTCCGCCTGGCGGTTGAGCTGGGCAAGGCACAGCAACGGGGCCTCGAGTTGCCGGGCAAGCGTCTTGAGGCGGCGGGCGATGCGGGCGACCTGCTCCTGGCGGGGGTCGCGCGGGTTGTCGGGCTCGATCAGCTGGAGGTAGTCGATCGCGACCAGCGCGAGGCCATGCTTCCGCTTGATCCGCCGGGCGACCGCGCCGATCTCGGCCAGCGTCCGCGCCGGGGAGTCGTCGATGAACAGCGGCGCGGCGCTGATCTCGCTGGCCTTCTGCACAAGCCGGCGCCGGTCCTCCTGCGAGATCGTGCCGTTGCGGAGACGGTGGCCGTTGACGCGCGCGGAGGAACAGAGCAACCGGTCGGTGAGCTCGAGCGCCGCCATCTCGAGGCTCACGAACAGCACCGGCCGCCGATTGTGGATCGCGACGTGCTCGGCGATGTTCATCGCCAGCGCCGTCTTTCCCATGCTGGGCCGGGCGGCGAGGATGATCAGCTCCTGGTTGTGGAGGCCCCCGCAGAGGGTGTCGAGCTCGGTAAACCCGGTTTCGACGCCGCCGAGCGGCTGATCGTGCTTCATCCGGGCGTCCATCCGGTGGAGCACGTCCTTGAGGACGTCGTTGATCGGTCGCGCCTCGGTCCCGGCCCGCTGCTCCGAGATGCCGAAGATCTTCGTCTCGGCGTCGCCGAGCTGTTTCCGCGCCTCGACCGGGGAGTCGTAGGCGTCGCTGAGGATCGCGGTGGAGGTGTCGATCAGCGCGCGGAGGAGGCTCTTCTCCCGGACGATCTCGGCGTAATGCACCGCATGCGCGGCGTGGGGGACGGCCTGGAGGAATTCGGCGATCACCGCCGCGCCGCCGACGCGCTCCAATTCGCCGGCCGTGCGCAGCGCCTCGACGAGGATCCGGACGTCGACCTTCCGCGCCGACTCGTGGATCTCACGGATCCGCTCGAAGATCAGTCGGCAGGCGTCGTCGTCGAAATCGGCGGGGGACAACACCAGCGTCACGTCGTCGCAGACATCGGGCTTGAGGAGCACGCTGCCGATCACGGCACGCTCCGATTCATAGCTGGTGGGCCGTTCGCGCCCCGGCAGCCGGGCTCCGCTGCCCGCTGCGGGGGCGGTGGGGCGCGGCTTACCGCCGCCGTCACGCCGCCGGCGGGAGGACGCGCCGTTTCCGGAGGCATCGTGGTTGCCCGCTGAACCCGCCGCCGCGTCGCTCATCCGGTCACCTCGGTGGGCAGGGGGTGGGCTCGGACCCGGGAAGCCATGAGCTGCCGACCGACAAGACCATCACCCCGCGGTCGCGGCGAGCGGTTCTCGGCCAACGGCAAGAGCCGGCCGCGATCCCCGCGCCCGAAAGGCCACGGGCAGTTGACTTGGCGAGGCATCCACGGCCGGCAGGCAGCCGCGGCGGACGCTACTTGGCTCCGCCGTCTCCGCTCGAGGGCACCACCCACACCTTCAGGTCGCCTTCCACCTCGGCAGCGAGCCGCACCTTGACCGTGTACAGCCCGACCTCTTTGAGGGGGCCCTGGAGGATGATCGAGTCGGCAGCGACGATCAGGTCTTGCTGCTTCAGCGACCGGGAGATCTCCGCCGCGCCGACGGAGCCGTAGAGATGCCCCTCGTCGTTGGCATTGGCCTCGATCGTGACGCTCGTCCGCACCAGCTCGTCGAGCAGGCTGCGGAGGCCCGCCAACCGCTGCCGGGCGATCTCGTCGAGCTTCGCCTTGTGCTTCTCGATCATCCGCTTGTGGTGGTCGGTGGCGATCGTCGCCATGCCCTGGGGCAGCAGATAGTTGGCCGCGTACCCCCGCTTCACCTCGACCACCTCGCCCACCTTGCCGAGGTGCTCGACCGACTGGATGAGGAGCAGTTCGATGCCCCCCTTCTTCCCCTTCGGTAGCCGGTTGGCGGCGGCCATTGTCGGGGCCGAGCGTTGCCGTTTGGCGCGGCTGACCGCATTCTTTGCCGGCGCCGCGGACGATTCGCGAGCGGGAGCGGAAGACGCGTTGGAGTCAGACTGAGCGGCCATCGTGAAACCTTTCCAGCACGGAAAATCCGGGACAGAAAACCTCGTCACCCACACCGAACGCCACGGACCGACGTGAACACTCCACCGGCGGGCCCGGGGCCGATCGGCGGCACTGACGAGTCACCCGCGGCCGTGGCGAACCACGGCCGCGACGTCATCGGCCAGCGCCCGCGTCATTCGGCCTACGGGCAGGGCAGCCGCCGTAGGCCAGCCCCCTCAAAACGGGATGTCGTCGTCGCCGCCACCGGCCGATGGCACTTCTCCATCGTACCCGCCCGAGGGGCCGTCGGTCGACGGGGCATCGGCATCGGCGTGCCGGCCTCCGGAACCGGCCCGAACCGGTCGCCCCGACCGACCACCCCCTTCGCCACGGCCCCCCTCTCCCGACCGGCCGCCAAGAAGGACGAGACGGTCGCCGATGACTTTCAGCTTCGAGTTTTTCTTGCCGTCTTTCTCCCACGTCTCGAGCTTGAGCCGACCTTCGATGAGGACCGGCGACCCTTTGGTGACGTATTCCCCCGCGACCTCGGCATTGCGATCCCACAGCGTGATGTCGACGAAGGTCGTCTCCTCGCCCCATTCGCCGCTGGGAAGTTTGCGCCGCTCGTTGACTGCCAGACCCAGGTCGGTCACCGCCTTGCCGCTGGGGATGTACCGCAGTTCCGGGTCGCGGGTGACGTTACCCATCAGAACCACACGGTTGAAACTGGCCATCGGATGCTCCTCGACCTACGTGATTGACCGCCGGCTCCACTGGCCGGCGAGTTGCCCCGATCGAACCCCGCCTGCGCCGCTCGGCCGCGTCTTCCCCGCCGCCGCGGCCATCGCCCCCCGCGGGCCTTCTCGGCCCCCGGGGGCTCGCCCGGCCGCTGTCGGCGAGGCGAATGTGATCATCTGTTCAGTATAGGGTGCCTGTCGGCGAGTTGGCAAGACCGCGGTTTCGGTCAGGGCACGCCGGGGCGGGGGTCAGGTTCCCGCCGGGCTCGAGGTGCCCGTGCGCCGCTGCGTGCTATCGCCGGCCAACGCGTGCTGCACGAGGACATCGGCGAGCCGCGGATCGACGCGGAGGATCAACTTGCGGATCACCAGGTCGGTGATCGCCGCCTGCCGCTCGAGGGGGGCGATGTTGCCGCCGGGCATCTTGAAGTAGCTGAGCCAGTAGACCCCCTTCTTGTGTCCGTTGATGGGGTAGGCGAGTTTTCGCTCGTCCCACAGCCGTGCGGCGAGCACGGTGCCGCCGTGCGCGGCGATCAGGTCGTCGACCTGCTTGGCAGCCGCGGACGGATCGCGCGAGAACTTCGTGGGATCAAGAATGAACATGCCTTCGTAAACGACCATCGAGGGTTCCTCGGGAGCGGTGGCTGGAAATCATTGAAACTAGTTGTGTCGGTTCATCGCCGCGTCGATGCCGAGGGCGATCCAATCCTCGGCTGCTTCCGCGGCCCGCTGCACGGCGGCGTCGACCTGCGTTCGCTCCGCCGCGGTGAAGCGGCCGAGCACCCAATCGGCTGGATCACGGCCGCGAGGCACCGGTCCGATGCCCACCCGAAGTCGCGGCACGGTCTGGGTGCCGAGGCGCAGGAGGACGTTGGCGAGGCCATTTTGGCCCCCCGCCGAACCGCCCTTCCGGAGCCGGATGACGTCCGCGGGGAGATTGAAGTCGTCGCAAATCACCAATATATCCGAGTCGTCGAGCTTGTAGAAATCGCGCGCTGCAAGCACGGCCGAGCCGGAGAGGTTCATCCACGTCAGCGGCCAGAGGAGCAGGACCTGGCTGCCCCGGACCGTCGCCGGGGCGGTGTCGCCCTGGAAACGCTGACGCCGCGGCGGGCTTCCCGCCCGCTCCGACAGGATGTCGAGAACCTCGAAGCCGACGTTGTGCCGCGAGCCATCGTAGGAGCGGCCGGGGTTGCCGAGGCCGACGACGAGTTTCACTCACTCCCCCTCGGCGGCAGTCCCCTCCTCCGCCGGCTTGCGGCCGATCACCTCCGGCTCGGCGGCGGCGACCGCCTCCTCGGCCTTGTGCGTCGGGAGGTTGCAGGACACGACGTTCTCTTCCCGGTCGGCAAGGACGCGAGCCCCCTTCGGCAGCTCCAGATCCTGGACCTTGATGACGCCGCCGATCATCAGCCGGCCCACCTGGGCGTGGATCCTCTCCGGGATCGCGTCAGCCGTGCACTCGAGATCGACTTCGTGGAGCAGGAGCGTGACCACGCCCCCTTCACGTTGCCCGGGGCATTCGCCACGCAGGTCGACCGGGACGCGCACCTTGACCCGCTCGCTGGCGCTGACGCGAATCAGATCGACGTGGAGCGGTTCGGTGCCGAACGTGTCCCACTGCAGGTCTCGGAGCAGGGCGCTGGTCTTCACCGCTCCCTGCAACTCCACGACACGGCTGCCGTGGCGGATCACCGCCTCGACCGCATCGCGGTGGGCGGCCAGATCGACACATTTCTCGCCATGGCCGTAGAGAACCAGGGGAACGAGCCCCTGGCGGCGGAGGCGGCGGCAGGCATGGGAGCCGACGGCGGTGCGGGCGACGACTTCGAGCGACTCGCTCACGGGATCGATTCCTCGCGGGGGGCTTTCGCGCGTGCGGCGCCGCGGCGCGGGGGCCGGGCGCGGGCCCGCGCGACACCGTCGGCAGGCTCACGGAAAGCCCACTATCATGCCAGCGCCGCCGGGGACCGCAAGGCCGGTCTGCCGGCTCACTGGAACATCATGCTCACCGACTCGTTGCGGTGGATCCGTTTGATCGCCTGCCCGAGCAGCGCAGCGACCGAAAGCACCGTCACGGAGGGAAGGAGCTTATCCTCCGAAAGGGGGATCGAGTCGGTGATGATCACTCCTTTGAAGGGCGCCGCCCGGAGCCGCTCGACCGCCGGGCCGACGAGCAGGCCGTGGGTCGCGGCGGCGTAGATCGCCTTGGCGCCGTGGCGGTGGATCACCTCGGCGGCCGAGCAGATCGAACCGGCGGTGCTGATCATGTCGTCGAACATCAGCGCCGTTTTTCCCTCCACCGACGCCCCGATGAGGTTTGCAGGCTTGGTGGTGTCGGCCGACAAACGCCGCTTGTCGATGATCGCCAGCGGGGCTCCGAACCGGGTGGCGTGGCCGACGGCGCGCTTGATTCCCCCCTCGTCGGCGCTGACGACGACGATCTCGTCGCGCGGCACGTCGAGCGACGCGAAGTGGTTGTGGAGCACCGGGGCGGCGTAGAGGTGGTCGACGGGGACGTCGAAGAAGCCCTGGATCTGGGCGGCGTGGAGGTCCATCGCCAGCACGCGGTCGGCGCCCGCGCGGGTGATCAGATTGGCCACGAGCTTGGCCGTGATCGGCACCCGCCCGGCGTCTTTTCGGTCCTGCCGGGCGTACCCGAAGTAGGGAATCACCGCCGTCAGCCGGAACGAACTGGCGCGCTTGAAGCTGTCGATCATCACGAGCAGCTCCATGAGGTGCTCGTTGACCGGCGGGCAGGTGGGCTGGACGATGAACACGTCGCGGCCGCGGACGTCTTCGTCGATCTTGCACGAGATCTCGCCGTCCGGAAACCGCCCGAGGGTGATCTTCCCCATCGGCAGGTTGAGGTAGCGGCAGATGTCCTGGGCCAGCGCCGTGTTGGCGGGCCCACTGAAGATCTTCAGATCGTTCATCCGGCGTGCCTCGCTGGTCCCTGCTCGTCGCCCGTCGGCCGCGCCGCCAGGGCCGCGGCCACCGCGGCGAGCTGTGCGGGGGTGTTCACGGAGAGCGACTCGCTCTCGTCGAGGCAGGCGACGGCATCGACCACCAGGCCGTCGGACGCCAGCAACCGGGGGCAGTCGGTGAGGTAATACTCCCCGGCGGCGTTGCCGTTGTCGAGGCGCCCGACGGCGTCGACGAGCGCCCCTGCCGCGAACACGTACGTGCTCATGTTGACCTCGCGGATCAGGCGCTGCTGCGGCGTCGCGTCGCGTTCCTCGACGATCGCCTCGAACCGGCCGGAGTCGTCGCGCACGATCCGCCCCAGGCCGGTCGGGTCGGCGGCGATCGTCGTGCCCAGCAGGCAGGCGGCCGACCGGGCGGCGAACTCGCCGAGGAGGCGGGCGATGCTCGCCGGCCGGAGCATCGGCGAATCGCCGCAGACGATCACCACCGGCCGCGCCGGGCCTCCTCCGGCGCGGCGCAGGTGCGGGACCGCCGCGGCCACCGCGTCGCCGGTTCCGCGGAGCGCGGTCTGGAGCGCGAAGAAGACCCCGGTCACACCGGCCAGCGCGCGCTCGACGTCGGCGGCCCGGTGGCCGACGACCACGATCCGCTCCTCGATCCCAGCCGCCGCCAAGGCCTCGAGCACCCAGGTGACAAGCGGCTTCCCTGCCGCCTCGCAGAGCACCTTGGGCAGGTCGGTGCCCATCCGTGTGCCGCGGCCAGCGGCGAGGACGATCGCGATCGGCGGCGTCGGCGACATGGGAACCACGGGGTGGCTTCCGAAGCTCTGGTGGAGGTGCGGTCGTCGGCAGGCCGCCAGTGTAGTGATCCCGCCGACGCCGTTGGCCCGGTCGCGACCGCTCCCCGTCCGGAGGCCTGGGACGACACCCGCCGCCGTGCTGCGGCCGGCTGCGGCGCGGCGGGCCGTCGCGGTACACTCCCCCCCATGACACGCCAATCCCACCCTGTCGTGAGCCGCGGGCGCGGAGACACCGCCTCCACCGCCAACGATGCGCTCGATATCACTCTCGGCCGGTTGCGGGTCCGCACCGGCCGGATCCGCGGCGGCCGCGGCGACGGGATGCTCGTCGTCGAGCTCGCCGCCGGCGCCACCAGCGCGATCGTCCTCCCGGACCGGGGCCTGGGAATCTGGAAGGCCTGGAGCGGGCCGACCGAGCTGGGCTGGCAGTCGCCGGTCGCCGGCCCGGTGCACCCGCGCGGCGTGCCGCTGATGGAGCCCTCCGGGCTCGGCTGGCTCGACGGGTTCGACGAACTGGTCGCCCGCTGCGGCCTGGTCTCCAACGGCGCCCCCGATTTCGACGCCGCCGGCCGGCTGCTGCATCCGCTGCACGGCCGGATCGCCAATCTCCCCGCCCATGCCGTCGAGGTGGTGATCGACGACAAGGCCGGCACGGTCGAACTGGCCGGCGCCGTCGACGAGACGCGGTTCCACTTCCATGCCCTGCGTATGTCGACCCGGATCGTCGTCCACGCCGACCGGCCGCTGGTCACCTGGACCGACGAAGTGACAAACCTCTCCGACCGCCCGACGACGATGCAGATGCTCTACCACGTCAATCTCGGGCCACCGCTGCTCGGGGCCGGGGCCGAGCTCCTCGCGGCCGTCGACGAGGTGGCGCCGCGCGACACCGCGGCGATGCCCGACGGCCCGACCTGGAGGAGCTTCGAAGCGCCCCGGGCAGGGCGCCCCGAGGAGGCGCATTTCGCGCGGATCCGTCCCGACGACCAGGGGACCGCCGAGGCGGTCCTCCTCGCCCCCGGCGGGCGCGAGGGGGCGCGGCTGGCCTGGTTTGCCGAGTCGCTCCCCTGCTTCACGCTCTGGAAAAACCAGACTGGGAATGCCGATGGCTACGTCACCGGACTCGAGCCGGGCACCAATTTCCCCAACCCGCGGTCGTTCGAGGAGTCGCAGGGGCGCGTGGTCACGCTGGCGCCGCGGGCGGCGGTCCAATTCGATCTGGCGCTCGAGCACGTTTCCGGCGCCCGGCTCGACGAGGTCCGCACCCGGATCGCCGCCCTCGCCGCGCGGCGGCCGACGACGATCCATCCCGCCCCACGCTCGGGCTGGAGCCGGCTGGCGGCGTGGCTCGTCGCGCTCTCGGCCCTCGGCCTGTCGGCCGGGGCCGACGCCGTCGCCGACCAGACCGGCCCGCCGCGCCGCGTGCTCGCGGCCGACGATTCGACGCGGACGCTGGCGCTGGTCGGAGCCGACGGGAGCATCGCCTGGCGGCGCCCCGTCGCGCAGATCCACGACCTCCACCTCCTCCCTGACGGCCACCTGCTCTCCCAGGAGGGGTGGACGCGGGTCGTGGAGACCGACCGCGACGGGAAGGTGGTCTGGTCCTACGACGGGCGGAAGGAGCATGGCGACCGCCCGGTCGAGATCCACGCCTTCGAGCGGCTCCCCGACGGGGCGACGATGATCGCCGAGTCGGGGCCGGCGCGGATCGTGGAGGTCGATGGCGAGGGGAAGATCCGCCACGTGATCCCGCTCACGGTCGATCGGCCGGCTGTCCACTCCGACACCCGCAACGTGCGCCGCACGCCGGCGGGCACGTATCTGGTCGCCCACGAGCGCGACGGCGTGGTCCGCGAATACGACACCGCGGGCAGGGTCGTGTGGGAGTTCGACGTGCCGCTGTTCGGCCGCGAGCCGAAGGGGGGCCACGGGCCCGAGGCATTCGGCGACCAGGTCTATTCGGCCGTCCGCCTCGCCAATGGCAACACGCTCATCGGCACCGGCAACGGCCATGCCGTGCTCGAGGTCACGCCCGCCAAGGAGATCGTCTGGCACCTGGCCCAGCATGACCTGCCGGGGATCACGCTGGCGTGGGTCACGCAGGTGCGCCGGCTCGCCAACGGCAACACGCAACTGGTGAATTGCCACGCCGGCCCCGACAACCCGCAGATCATCGAAGTCACACCCGACAAGAGGGTGGCGTGGACGTTTCGCGACTTCGTCACGTTCGGCAACTCCCTGCCGGTGGCGGTCGTGTTCGACCCCTGACGGCCGTTGACAACACCGGCATGATCTTTTCCCATACCCTGTGGTCCCCGTCCGGGGGGTTTCTGGCGAGGGGGCCAATCGCCTGACGCGATCGGGATCAAAGGAGGGGGCATCGGACGGCAGCGACAGCGGCAGCGGTGTGGCCAACGCCGGGGGCACCGCAACGCGTGCAGCCCGGGCTGCGGACCGCGCGGGTGCGGTGAGAAGCCGACACTGGCGGTGATGTTCGAGCAGCTCGAACAGCGGCTGCTGCTGGTCCGACCGATCGAGTTCTATCAGCTCACCCGTGGGCTTGAGGTCGGCCCAGGGATTCCTCAATACGAAGACTGCGGCGAGTTGATGATCGCCAGCGCTGGCGATGGCGCAGGAGGGGGCGGCGTCCATCTGGCCAGCGGCCTCGCGTCTCTTCCGGTCGGTAACCTTACGCCGCGTGTTTCCGACGGGGCGTCGGCCGGACCCGCCCACGCCTGGACGAGCAACGCCGTGCGCAACGGCGACGAGAGCTACGGCAACGGGCGGATCTCGACGACGATGCCGTCGATCCACGTGCTCCGGTCCGACGCGCAGGGTCCCACGGCGTTGCAGTTCAGCTTCACCGGCACCGATGTCAGGGGTTTCCTCCGCAAGCAGGGATCGACGACGTCGTTCGTGCCGCTCGCGGCCAATTCCGACTCGCTGACCTGGTCGGGAGGCCGGTTCGTCTACCAGACGGCGGCCGGCGGGGCGATCGAGTTCAATGACTTTTCGGGTAATGCCCCCGAGGAACATGGCCGCTTCGTGAGCCGCAGCGATGCCTTCGGCAATCGGGCGACCGTCACGCAGCGCGACATCTTCGGTCAGCCGACGCGCGTCGAGACGCTGTCGCTATCGTCGGTCGCGCCGGCGTCGGGCACCTCGCCGCGACAGTCGTGGACCTATACCTACATCACGGTTGGCGGTAGAGACCGGGTTGCCACGGCGACGCTGGCGCGGAGCAACGGATCGGTGATCCGGGTGCTCACCTACGGCTATTACGCCGGCGGGAGTCCGAACGGCACCGACGGCGATCTGGAGTCGATCGAGGTCCGCGACGGTACCGGAGCACTGATCGATTCGACCTACTACCGCTACTACACGTTCGGCCAGCCCGACAGCGACAAGGGGTTCTTCGGGGCACTGAAGTATTCGTTCGATGCCGCGAGCCAGAAGCGCCTCGCGGCTGCGGTGCCGGGATTCCGGACGGCGTCCGACGCGGCGATCGCACCGTATGCCTCCGACTACTACGAATACGATTCCCAGCGGCGCGTCGTCCGGCACGACCGGCAGGGCGTGGGGTGCTCCGCCTGCACCGGAGGGATCGGGACCTACACGTTCTCCTACGCGACCAATCCAGTGGCGGCGACCGACGACTTCAACGCCTGGCGGTCGCGGACCACGGTCACCCGCCCGGACGGCACCGAGGTGGTGAGCTATACCAACCTGTTCGGCCAGACGATGCTCGACGTGACGCGTGCCCTCGATGGCGGCGCGACACGGCAGTGGGGGCGCTTCCTCCGCTACGACGAATTGGGGCGGCCGATGTGGAGCGCCTCGCCCGAAGCCCTCGATCTCCCCGCCAATCTGGCGGACGTCGAGGCGCATGCCGACCTGATGGGGTCGCAGGCGGGCAACTACCTTTACCTCCGCGACGCCGCCGGGTTGATCGAGGTCCGGTCGTACGGCGTGACGTCGACGGCGACGGAGACGGTGCCGGGCGACGTCGTGGGACTGGTGTCGTCAACGGCGGTGCAGCGCGGCGAGACGGGGACCGCGATCCCGCAGACGGCGATGACGTACGTGACGCGCTCGGCCGGCGGGCGGACGGCGTCGTTCGTCGCCGTGGCGACGGCATTCGCCCCGGCAGCCCAGACGACGACCTATTCCTACTCGTTCCGCACCGACACCACCCAGGTCGAGTCGGTGGCGGTCACGCTGCCGGTCGTGAGCGCGGCGCAGAACGGTCCCGGCACTGCCGACGTGCAGATGCGGGTGTTCGATCCCAACGGTCGGGAGATCTGGTCGCGCGACGCCGACGGCTTCCTCCGTTTCACGGCCTACGATCCGGTCAGCGGCGCGGTCGTGAAGCAGATCGTGGATGTCGATACGACGCGGACCGGCGACTTTTCCGCGCTGCCGTCCGGCTGGGCGACGCCCGCGGGGGGCGGCCTGCATCTGGTCACGGCGACCGAGGTCGACGGGCTCGGCCGCGGGGTCAAGGTCACCGACCCGCGCGGGAATGTCACCTACCGGGTATTCGACGACGTCGCGCATGCGGTCCGCACCTACGTCGGTTGGAACGCCGCGACACTGTCGCCGACCGGTCCGATCTTCCTGTCGCGCCAGGACGTGAGCGGGACCTACTCCGAAACGCTGTCTTTCGCCGCCGTGCCGGCGGTCGATGCCGCGGGCCGGCCGACCGGCGCCGAGGCGATCACGAACGTCCAGTCGCTGTCGCGCTCGCTGGTCAACGCGGCGGGGCAGATGGTCGCCTCCGACCGCTACACCACGCTCGCCGGCGTGAGCTATTCGACCGAGGCCACGCTGGGAAGTGCGGGAAACAACTACCTGCGGACGACGACGGCGTATGGCAAGCAGGGGAAGGTCGAGCGCGTCGAAACCCCGTCGGGGACGATCACGCACCATGTCTACGACGGCCTGGCGCGGCTGTCGTCGAGCTGGATCGGCACCGACGATTCGACGACCAACGGCTTCAAGTGGTCGCCGACCAATGGCTCGCCGGCGTCGAACATGACGCGCGTCGCGGCCTACGAATATGACAACGGTTCTGTCGGCAATGGCAACCGGACGCGCTCGATCAGATACCCTGGAGGTGGCGACGCGCCGCGCGTCGTCTCCACGGCATACGACTGGCGCAACCGGCCGGTGGTGACCAAGGCGGGGGCCACCGACGACCCGGCCACGGAGGCGAGCGATCTCGATCGGCCGCTGACCCATGTCAGCTACGACAATCTCGGCCGGGTGACGGTGCGGCAGGTCTACGACGGCGACGGGGTCGTCGTGGTCGACGCCGATGGCGACGGCACGCCCGACAGGCCCGCTGTCGGGTTGCTCCGGGGCGCGGAGGAAGCGTCGTACGACGCGCGCAACCGGGTGTTCCGCACCGAGACGCTGTTCGTCGATCAGGCGACGGGGGCGGTCGGGCCGCGACGGCTGTCGACCGACTCGTTTTACGATCGCCGTGGCAATCTCGCGCTCGAGGCGGCCCCCGGTCAGGCGATGGTGCAATACCGCTACGACGGTGCGGGGCGGACGGCGAGCGTGCTTGTCCTGGGCAATGCCAAGGCGCTCGGCTGGAGCGATGCGGTCTCGACGGCCGCGTCGGTCGTCCTCGAGCAGCGTGACACCGCCCACGACGCGGCGGGCAACGTGATCCTGGAGACGACCCGCCAACGGTTCCACGACGCCTCGCCGACGGCCCTCGGCGGTCTCGGGTCGCCGACGACGGGGATCGGGGCACGCGTCTCGTTTGCCGCGCGGTATTACGACGCCGCGAACCGGCTGACGGCGACCGTCGACGTCGGCACCAACGGCGGCGTGAGCTACGGGCGCCCGGCGACGGCGCCGGCGCGGTCCGACACGGCGCTGGTGACGAGCTTCACGTACGACGCGGCGGGGCGGGTGCAAGACACGACCGACCCGCGCGGGATCGCGACCCGCGCGTCGTACGACATGCTCGGCCGCACGACCTCGTCGATCGTGAATGTCACCGGCGGCGCACCAGGGGCGACCAGCGACGTGACAACCCTCTTCGCCTACGACCAGGCGGGCCGGCTGGCGTCGCGGACGGCGGTGCAGCCGGTGGGCACGCCGGCGCAGGTGACCGGCTACGTGTATGGCGTGTCGCCGGCGACGGGAAGCGCGCTGGTCTCCAATGACATCCTTGCCGAGATGCGCCATCCCGACCCGGCCACCGGCCTGCCGTCGGCCATGGAACGGGATGTCTACACGGTCAACTCGCTCGGCGAGCGGACGACGATTACCGACCGGGCGGGGACGGTCCACACGTATCTTCGCGATACCGTCGGGAGGCAGACGGCCGACGTGGTGACGGCGCTGGGGAAGGACGTGGATGGCACGGTCCGCCGGATCGAGTCGGCCTACGACGTGCTCGGCCGGCCGGTGCGCGTGACGTCGTGGACAGACGGCGGTGAGATCGTCAATCAGGTCGCCTCCGCCTACAACGGCTTCGGTCAATTGACGACCCAGTGGCAATCTCACCGGAAGAAGGTCGATCCCGACGAAACGCCGGCGGTGCGGACGGCGTATTCCGAAGCCGTGGGGGGCAACCACAGCCGGCCGATCCAGCTCACCTATCCCGACGGCTATGCGGTGAGTTTCAACTACTCAGGGATCGACGCGGCCGTGAGCCGACCGACGAGCCTGTCGGGACCGCGGTCGGGGCAGTGGTCGGTCGGCCCGATGCCGGCTGACGTCGGGCCGCGCCCGGCCGGCTCCCCGCAGCGCGACGTGTCGCCGCGCAAGGGGATCATCGAGGCGTTCCGCTATCTGGGAACAGCCACCGTGATCGAGCGGTCGCGTCCCGAGGTCAACGTGACCTTGACGATGGAGAGTGCGACCGGGGGGACGGGGGATGCGGGAGACCGCTACACCGGCCTCGACCGGTTCGGCCGCGTGGTCGACCAGCGCTGGGTGGCGGGAATGACGGCCGCCGCTCCGGCGCTCGAGCGGACGACGGCCACGTTCGACCGCGGTGGCAACCGGCTCTCACGCGGCGTGCCGTTGGCACCCGCCTTCGACGAAACCTACACCTACGACGCGCTCGGCCAACTCGATTCGTTCCGCCGCGGGCCGGCGGCCGCGCCGGCGACGACGCAGCAGTGGCAGTTCGACGCCCTGGGCAACTGGAACACGTTCACGACCGACGCCACCGTCCAGCCGCGGACGCACAACGCGCAAAACGAGCTCACCCAAGTCGGCACGCAGAAGCTCTCCTATTCGGCCACCGGCAATCTCACGGCCGACGCCCAGGGGCGCTCGCTCGCGTTTGACGCCTGGAATCGGCTGGTGAGCGTGCGCGACTCGGCTGGCCGGATCGTCGCCCGGTATGAGTACGACGGTCTCAACCGCCGCGTCGTCGAGCAGGTGGGGCCCGTCGCGGCGACGGCGCCGATCCGCGATATCTACTATTCAGCGCAGTGGCAGGTGCTCGAGGAGCGGCTCCGCACCACGTCGGGCGACATCGGCCGGACGGCCGAGGCCCGCTATGTCTGGAGCCCGGTGTATGTCGATGCCCTGGTGATGCGCGACCGCGACGCCGACGGTTTGGCGGCGACCGGCACCGGCGGCCTCGAGGAACGCCTGTACGCGATCCAGGATGCCAACTGGAACACGACCGCCGTGGTCGCCGCCGCGGGCGTCCGCGGTGTCCTCGGCGGGGCGGTGATCGCCCGGTTCGTGTACACGCCGTACGGCGAGTCGCAGGCGCTGACGGCGTCATGGGCACCGGCCAAGCCGGCCGCAGTCGCGGCGATCTCGTGGCAGCACCTGTTCCAGGGGCTCGAGTTCACCGAGATCACGGGCCTGGCGTATGTGAGGAATCGCGACTACTCGGCATCGCTCGGGAGATTCATCGAACGCGACCCGATCGGATTCAAGGCGGGGGATAATAACTGGTATCGGTTCGTGGGGAATCGACCGAC
>VGZO01000035.1 GCA_016872555.1 Planctomycetota bacterium | reverse complement strand
GAGCCCGGAGCGCTGCCGACGCAGCATGCGCTGTATTCGCACGCGCAGGCGACGATCGCGCTGTGCGAGCTGGCGGCGATGACCGGCGACGAAACGCTCGCGGGGCCGGCGCGGCGGGCGGTGGCCTATGCGGTGGCGGCGCAGGGGCCCGATGGCGGGTGGCGATACGAGCCGGGGCGCGACGGCGACATGTCGGTGAGCGGGTGGTACATGATGGCGCTGGTCAGCGCGACCGCGGCGGGAATCGAGGTGCCCCGCGACACGTTCGACCGCCTCGCCGGATTCGTCGACGGCGTCGCGGTCGACGGGGGATCGCGCTACGGCTACCGGCGCGAGATCGAGTCGAAACCGGCGTCGCCGGTGACGGCGGCGGTCACGGCGGAGGGGCTGTTGTGCCGGCTGTACTTGGCGTGGAAGCCGGACGACCCGCGCGTGACGGCCGGACTCGAACGTCTGCTGGCAGAGCGCCGGCTCGACTTCGGCGGCGGCGACAAGGATGTCTACGCCTGGTACTACCTCACGCAGGTCGCCCACCATGCCGGCGGCACCGCCTGGGACCGCTGGAATGCCGACCTCCGCGAGGTCCTGCCGCGCGAGCAGGTGCAGCGCGGCAAGGAGGCGGGGAGCTGGGATCCGGCGCTCGATCGCTGGGGCCACATCGGCGGGCGGCTGTTCGTGACGAGCCTGTGCACTTGCATGCTCGAGGTCTACTACCGCCACCTGCCGCTCCACGAGCGGGCCATGGCCGACGGGCCGTGAGCCGGGGCGTTTCGGTCGAAGCCGTCAGCCGCCGACCTGCCCGCCCCACTGGCGGATCGCCTCGTAGATCACCACCGCGGCGGCACTCGACAGGTTGAGACTCCGCACCTGGGGGCGCGAGGGGATCGTGAGGAGCGTGGCGGCATGGGCCGCCTGGAGGCTCTGCGGTAGCCCCGACGACTCGCTGCCGAAGACGAGCACGTCGCCGCGCGAATAGCTCGCCGTCGTGTAGGTCGTGGTCGCGCGCGCGGAGAACAGCCAGCGCGTCCCCGCGCCGGCGGCGGCGAGGGCCGGGACGAGCGTGTCCCACGAATCGACCGCCTCCCACTCCAGCTCCTCCCAGTAGTCGAGTCCGGCGCGGCGGAGGTAGTAGTCGTCGAGCTTGAACCCGAGCGGGCGCACGAGCCACAGCTTGGCCCCGACGGCCACGCAGGTCCGGCCGATGTTGCCGGTGTTGGGGGGGATCTCGGGCTCGTGGAGGACGACGTGGAGACAGGGAGCGTAGCGCATCGGTCGTTCGCCGCCGGTCGCGGGTCTGCTATCGTTTGAGGAAGGACGGATCGGGATCGCGACAGAGTCTGCCGGGAGGGACAACGGTGGAGAAGATCAAGCGGAATCCGACGCGGGGAGTGCGGATCGGCCGGATCACGATCGGCGCCGGCCACCCGATCGCCCCCCAGAGCATGACGGCCACCCACACCGCCGACATCGCCGCCACGCTCGAGCAGGCCAACGCGCTGCATGCCGCCGGCGCCGGGGTCGTGCGGATCGCCGTCGACAGCAAGAAGGACGCCGCCGCGCTCCCCGCGATCCGCGCCGGCACCCCGGCCAACCTCGCCATCGACCTCCAGGAGAATTACCGGCTCGCCGCCGATGTCGCCCCCCACGTCGACAAGCTCCGCTACAACCCCGGCCATCTCTACCACCACGAGACGACCAAACCCTGGCAGGAGAAGGTGAAGTTCATCGCCGGGGTCGCCGGCGACAACGACTGCGCCCTGCGCGTCGGGGTCAACTGTGGCAGTGTCGATCCGGCGAAGAAGGCGCTGTTCGACGATCACGACTCGCTCGGGCCGATGCTCGCCAGCGCGCTCGAGCACTGCGCGCTGCTCGACAGCATCGGCTTCACGCGCTACGCGGTGTCGCTCAAGGATTCCGACCCGGCGAAGGTCATCGAGGTCAACCGCCACTTCGCCGCCGAACGCCCCGACGTGCCGCTCCACCTGGGCGTCACCGAGGCCGGGATGCCCCCCGACGGGATCATCAAGACGCGGATCGCCTTCGAGCAGTTGATCTCGCGCGGGATCGGCGACACGGTGCGCGTCTCGTTGACCGTGCCCAATGCCGACAAGCCGCAGGAGATCGCCGCCGCCAACGCGATCCTCGCCGACATCGCCGCGGGGCGCGTGCGGAGCGTGGTCGACTACGGTCTGTCGTCGCTCAACATCATCTCCTGCCCGAGCTGCTCGCGGGTCGAGAACGAGGCGTTCATCGAACTGGCCAAGCAGGTCAAGGAGATGACGGCCTACGCCGTCGACCACGCGATCACGATCGCGGTGATGGGCTGCCGTGTGAACGGTCCGGGCGAGACCGACGACGCCGACCTCGGCCTGTGGTGCGGGCCGACGCACGTCAATCTCAAGCGGCGGAGCGAGGAGCTCGGTGCGTTTCCCTACGACGCGATCCTGCCGCGGCTCAAGGAAGAGCTCGACCGGCTCATCGACAGGCGCGCCGCCACGACGCACGCCTGACTGCGGTGTGGGGCCGTTCCATGGGTCCGTCCGGCAGCGCCGGGCGGAGGCCTGCGTTTCGCGCTGCGTGGTGGCCGCGCTCACCAGGCGAGGCTCGGAGGGAAGTAGCGGCCGATCAGGTCTTCGTAGTAGGGCCGTAGCGCCGCGACGTCCATCCGCTGGTCGCGCTTCGTGTACAGGTCGAACTGGTTGAAATCGCGCACCCAGCGGAGCAGGGCGCGGTCGCCGTCGGTGAGGAACCGCGCGTAGGCCCCTTCGCGGTGGATCGGGTAGCAGGAGTGCCAGCGGATCATCGCCAGCGCCGGCGTGGGGAGGTAGGGCTTGACGACGTGGTAGAGGTATTCGTCGTGGCCCCAGGAGAGGAGGACCGCGTCGAGCCCGCAGCCCTCCGAGTAGATGCCCAGTTCCGTCTGGTATTCCGGTCGGGCCGAGTCGGGGTTGGCGGCGAAGAACTCGGGAAACACGATCGCCTCGGAGAACCGGCAGCCGACCGGGAAGGTGTCGCCGACCACGGCCCACTGTGGCTCGCCCCAGATGCAGAGGATCTTGCCGAGGTCGTGGACGAGGCCGGCGAGGACATACCAGTCGGGGCGGCCGGTGGCGCGGACCGCCTCGGCGGTCTGGAGGAGGTGTTCGATCTGCGGGAGGTCGAGGTCGGGATCGCTGTCGTCGACGAGCTGGTTGAGGTACTCCATCGCCTCCCAGATCCCCATCCGCATCTTGCCGCGGCCGAGGTATTCTCCGCGCTTGGCGCGGACGAAGTCGACCGTCTGGTGACGGTGGTTGAGCTCGTAGAACCGGCGCACGCTCGCCCGCGCGCCGGCGGCGTAGTCGCGAAACGCGGCGCCTGGCTTGGCGGCGACCGCACCGGACGGCTCCGGGTAGCGGCGCAGGAGGTCCTCCTCCCATTCGTCGAGACTGCCGAGGGGGCGAGCGTCGTCCATGGCGCGGGGTTCCGGAGGGGGCGAGGGCCCGAGCGACCCGGGGCCACCATGATGGCGTCTCGGGCGATCGTTCCCAAGAGCGGTCGCGGGTGAGCGTTGCCGGGGTCCGCTGGCGGGGCGGCGGCGGGCGCTGGTATCGTCGGACCCATGACCCAACTTCCGATCGTCGAGCAGCAGGCAGGGGCAGGGACGCTCGCCGCCGGCCCCGCCGGCGCCCCCGGGCCCGCGCGCGGCACCTACGCGATCGTCAGCCTCGGCTGCCCCAAGAACCTCGTCGACACCGAGCGGATGCTCGGGCTGCTCCGCGACGACGGCTGGCGGCTGGTCGCGGAGCCGCGTGGAGCCGACCTCGTCGTCGTCAACACCTGCGCGTTCCTCGAGGCGTCGCGCCAGGAGTCGTACGGCGTGATCCGCGAGATGGTGGATCTCAAGCGCGGCGGCGGCACGCGCGGCGTGGTCGTGGCCGGCTGCCTCGCCGAGCGGCAGCGCGAGGCGCTCCTCGACGAGGTGCCGGGAGTGGACGCCGTGATCGGCGTCTTCTCGCGCGACGAGATCGCGCGCACCGCCGACCGGCTCGTGGGCGGCCTTGGCGAGCAGCGGAGCGTGTTCCGGCCGGCGCCGGCCCGGGCCCTCGACGACTCCAACCGGCTCCGCGTCACGCCGCGGCATGTCGCCTACCTGAAGATCTCCGAGGGCTGCGACCGGACCTGCACGTTCTGCTCGATCCCGCGGATGCGCGGCAAGCATGCCAGCAAGCCGATCGAGGCGGTCGTCCGCGAGGCGGAGGAGCTGGCCGCCGACGGCGTCAAGGAGCTGGTGATCGTCGCCCAGGACACGACCTTCTACGGCATCGACATCGACGGCCAGCCACGCCTCGCCGAGCTGCTCGGGGCCCTCGAGGGGGTCGCCGGGATCGAGTGGATCCGGCTGATGTACCTGTACCCGATCCATTTCACGCCGGCGCTCGTCGACCGGATCGCGGCCAGCTCCCGGATCCTCCCCTACCTCGACCTGCCGCTCCAGCATGCCGCCGACCCGGTGCTCAAGCGGATGCAGCGGCGCGTCACGAAGGGCGCCATCGAGGACCTGCTCGGTGCCCTCCGAGCGCGAATCCCGGACCTCGTCCTCCGGACGACGTTCATCACCGGGTTTCCCGGCGAGACGCGCGGGCAATTCGAGGAGTTGTTGGCGTTCGTCGAGCGCTGGCGGTTCGAGCGGCTCGGCGTGTTTCCCTACTCGCTCGAGGCCGACACGCCGTCGGCGAAGCTCGATGGCCACCTCCCCGAGGCGGAGAAGCTGGCGCGGCGCGACGAACTGATGGCGCTGCAGCGCTCGATCGCCCACGACCATGCCGGCCGGCAGGTGGGGCGGACGCTCGACGTGATCGTCGACGGCCCGTCGGGCCAGCGCGACGACGTCTGGATCGGACGCTCGAAGGGAGACGCCCCCGACATCGATTGCACGGTCTACGTGACGGCCCCGGGAAGCTCGCCGCGCCGGCCGCTCACGGGGCGGATCCTGCCGGTCGAGATCGTCGCCTCCTCCGGCTACGACCTCGCCGGCATCCCCGCCGACGGCTGAGCCGCCATGCCGTCGTCGCCCCCGCCGCCGGACGATCTCGACCGCGTCTGGACGGTTCCCAACCTCCTCTCCGCCGCGCGGCTCGTGGCGTCGCTGGCGCTGTTCGCGGTCATCGAGGCGGGGATGGCGGGAGCGGCGTTCTGGCTGTTCGTCGTCACCGCCGCGACCGACTGGGTCGACGGCTGGTGGGCGCGGACGTTCCACCAGGTGAGCCGGCTGGGGCGGATCGCCGATCCGCTCGTCGACAAGGTGCTCGTCTGCGGGGTGTGGATCCTGCTCGCCGGGCGCGACGGCTCGGCGATCGCCCCGTGGATGGCGGTCGTGGTCGTGGTCCGCGAGCTGCTCGTCACCGCCCTCCGCGCCGAACTGGAGCGCTCGGGGCACGATTTCTCCGCCGGCTGGTCGGGAAAGGCGAAGATGCTGCTGCAGTGCCTGGCCGCGGCGGCCGAACTGGCGCGGCGGATGGGGCCGGCGGCCTGGGGTGGTTTCGATCCGACGGCCCTCGCGACGATCGCCGTCTGGGCGGCGGTGGTGGCGACGATCTGGTCGGGGGGCGAGTACCTGGCGCGGGCGGCGACGGTGCTCATGCCGCGGCGCGGGCCCTGACAGCACGGAGCGACGGGCGCCGGCGCCCGCCACGGATTGGTCATGCAGCAGCTCGAACAACCTCTCGACCAAGCGGGTTCGCCGGTCGTCGCCGGCCTCTGGGTCGCCGCGGCGCTGGCGAGCCTCGTCGTCGGCTGGGCGCTGGCGGCGCGGCTCCGTCGCGGTCTGCCGCTCCTCGCGGCGCGGATCGCGCCACCGGCGCGGTGGAGCGGCGTTGACGTGGCGGCGGTGTTCGCCACGGTGATCGTCACCCAGGTGCTCGCCGCCGCGGTCGTGCCCGAAGACGCGCCGCTGTCGTCGCGCTTGGCGGCGAGCATCGTCGGGATGACGGTGGCGGCGCTGGTCGGCTTGTGGCACCTGCGCTCGCGCGGGGCGACGTGGGACGAGCTGGGGATGACGGTGGCCGACTGGCGGCACGACCTGCGGCTCGCCGTGATCGGCTTGGGGCTGGTGTTGTGGCCGCTGCTGGCGCTGGCCACGCTCCTCGACCGGATCCAGCCCTATGCCCACCCGATCATCGACTACGTCTCCACCCATCGAGATCCCGCGGCGATCGCGCTGGTGATCCTGTCGGCAGTGGTCGTCGCCCCGCTGGTCGAGGAGTTTCTCTTCCGCCGGGTGTTGCAGGGCTGGCTCGTCGAGCGCTTCGGCGGTGATGCCGGGGCGGCGATCTGCCTCCAGGCGCTGGCCTTCGGCCTCGCCCATGCCGGGCAGGGACTGGCGCCGGTGCCGCTGGCACTGTTCGGGATGGTGTTGGGGGGGATCGTGTTCCGCACCGGTTCGCTTCTGCCGGCCGTCGTCCTGCACGGGCTGTTCAACGCCGCCAGCATCGCTCTGGTCCTCGCCGGTGGCGGGCCGGTCAAGGGCTGACTGTCCGTGGACAAAGCCCAATGAGGCCGTGTCCACTCAGGCGACCGTGGCAAACGCCGCGGGTTTCACGATGGAGAGCGGCAGCCCGGTGGACCGCGCCGGCGCGGCAGGCTGATCTGGTCCCGCCGGGGCTGTTGTGACGACAATCCCCCCGTCGTCCCCCCCGGAGCCCGGCCGTGTCGGCCCCCGCCACCCCCCGCCGCAGCCTCGCCACCCGCTGCCTCGACCGCCTGGTGTATGCGGCGGTACGGGTCGTGATCTGCGTCGTCCAGGCGCTGCCGCGCGACGTCTGCCAGCGCGCCGCGGTGGGGATCGCCGCGGTGCTCGCAGCGCGGGTCCCGATCCGCCGCGCGGTCGTCGAGGAAAACCTCGAGACGGCCTTTCCCGCGCTCGACGCCGCCGGCCGCCGGACGATCACCAGGCAGATGTGGGAGCACCTCCTGCTGATGGTCGTGGAGATCGCCCACGCGCCGCGCGTGATCCAGAAGACCACCTGGCGGCGCCACCTGCGGATCCCCGACATGGAGACGATCGTGCGGGTGCTGTGGAGCGAGCGTCCGAAGGTGATCCTCGGCGGCCACTTCGGCAACTTCGAGCTGGCCGCGTACCTGTTCGGCGTGTTCGGGCTGCGGATCTTCTCGGTGGCCCGCGAGCTCGACAACCCGCTCCTCGACCGGTTCGTGACGGCGTTCCGCGAGTCGCGCGGGCAGGTGATCCTGCCGAAGAAGGGGAGCGCACCCGACGTGGCGCTGGCCCTCGAGGAGAATGGCGTTATCGGCCTGCTCGGCGATCAGGCGGCGGGGCCGAAGGGGTGCTGGGTCGAGTTCTTCGGCCGGCCGGCAAGCGTCCACAAGGCGATCGGACTGTTCGCGCTCTCCGCCGAGGCGCCGGTGCTCGTCTGCTCGGCGACGCGGCGCCGCGGCCTGTTCGACTACGACCTGCGTGTCGAGGGAATCGCCGATCCCCGCGACGCGACTCCCGAGGTCGCCAGCCTCCACGCGCTGTCGCAGTGGTACACGAGCCTCCTCGAGGTCTCGATCCGCCGCGCACCGGGCCAGTATTGGTGGGTCCACCGCCGATGGCGGGGACGGTCGTCGCAGGCTACAGTGGCGACAAGCGGGGTGGCTCCCGCCCTGCCCACGACGACGACGGCCTGAGGTGGCCCCGCGTCGCTGACCCCGGGCCGGGCTCCGCCGCGGGGCACCCGGTGGAGCGGTCGAGACGTGAGCGACTGGATCGACATCGCCGCCGCCGCCGACTGCCCCCCCGGGGAGGTCGTCGAGTGCGTCGCGGGCGGCCGGATCGTGGCGCTGGCCAATGTCGACGGGCAGTGGTCGGCGATCGACGGGCTCTGCCCGCACCAGGGAGGCCCGCTCGGCCGGGGGCGGCTGTGCAACGGCGTGATCACCTGCCCGTGGCACGGCTGGCAGTTCGACGCGGTCAGCGGCCGCCACCGCCTCTCGGCGACCGTCCGGCAGGCCGTCCACGACGTCCGTGAGGAGGCCGGGCGGATCCTCGTGCGCCTCGTGCCCGCGTCGGGGGATCACGCGGCGTGATCGAGTACCGCTGCTTCCGCAACGACGATCCTCCGCGCCTCGCCGACGTGTGGCGCGACGCCGAGCTCGGTCCCGGTGCCCTGCAGCCGATGACGAGCGAATTGATCGAGGGGGCGGTCCTCGCCAAGCCGTGGTTCGACCCGGCCGGGTTGGTGCTGGCGTTCGACGGCCCGCGGGCTGTCGGCTTCGCCCACGCCGGGTTCGGCCCGACCGCCGATGGGCGGAACCTCGACCGCGGCCTCGGGATCGTGTTTCTCGTCGCGGTGGTGCCGCACGCCCGCAAGGAGGGCATCGCCGACGAGCTGCTCGGCCACTGCGAGGCGTATCTCCGCCGCAACGGCGCGCGGCGGCTGCAGGGGGGCGGCACAGGCGCGCAGCGCGCCTTCTACCTCGGCCTCTACGGTGGCGCCGATCTGCCGGGGATCCTCGAATCGAGCCCCGCGCTGACCGGCGTCTTCGGCCGCGGCGGCTACCACGTCGCCGATCGGATCGCCGCCGTCGGCCGCCGCCTCACCGGCTACCGCCCCCAGGTGAGCCGCACGCAGCTGGCGCTGCGCCGCTCGATGCTCCTGCGGGCGATCGACGAGCCGCCGCACCGGCATTGGTGGGAGGCGGCGACCACCGTCGGGCTCCCGCTGCGCCGCTACGAGCTGGTCGGCGCCGACGGGATGGTGGCCGCCAGCGCGACGTTCTGGGACCGTCACGGACTGGCGGGCTGTGCTCCGGGGCTGCGCTGGGGGCTGCTCGGCGTCGCCGTGCCGGAAACGCTTCGGCGCCGCGGCCTCGGGCACCACGTGCTCGGCGAGGCGCTGTTCGACCTCGCGCAGGAGGGGGCGGAGATGGTCGAAGGACAGGCGCACGAAGCCGATCCCGGAGGCTGCGCGCTGTACACGAAGCTCGGGTTCGCACCGCTGGCGCTGGGGCTGGTGTACGCCAAGACGGTGTCCGACGCGTGACAGCCCGGGGAAAAAGTCATCGGCCGCTGGATGCGGCCGCTGGCGACCCGGGAAACCCTCGGCGGTTCCCGCGGTCGCCTGAGTGGACAAAGGCCAGGGAGGGCTTTGTCCACGGACAGGTGAGCCGCGCCGTTGCCGTTCAGGGTTCGACCGGAGCGTTGTCGGCGCCGGCGGCGAGCGTCGCGAGGTGCTGGCGGAGGTTCTCGGCGCAGGCCAGCGGCGAGCCCTCGACGTGCGTCAGCCGGGCTGCCAGCGGCGCGGTCGAGCCGTCACGGCGCAGGTCGGTGAGGTAATCCTGGAGCAGGCAACGCCGGGCGGGGGTCGAGTGGAGGAGCCAGTGGACCCACGCCCACGCCTCGGCGTAGTCGTCCTGCGACATCTCGCCGGGATCGGCGAGCGGCTCGAGCCGGGCCAGGTCGATCGCCAGCGTGCCCTCGGCGCGGCGGCCGGCGAGGTGGGTGAGGTGCTCGCGGTGGACCCCCTGGGCGCCGCGCGGGAGCTCGAAGTACTCGGCGATCCCCTCGTCGAGCCACAGTGGGATCGTGGGAACGACTGCGTGGAGGTAGCCGTGCGTCGTCTCGTGGCGGAGATCCTCGGCGATCCGGTCCTGCCAGGCGGCGAACACCGACAGCGTCGTGTCGGTCTCGACGAAGAACGCGCGCCGCACGGGGAAGCCCGGGAAGCGGCGGGCGGCGAATTCGTCGTACCGCGTCGGCGTGCCGAACAGGTAGAGATGGACCGGTTCGTCGGAGACGGGCAACGACAGCGTCTGGCTGACGTCGGCGCGGAGCGATTCGAGGTCGCGGATCAGGCGGTGCTGGCCCGCGAGAGGAAAGTCGGCGTGGACGACCAATTGACCTGCCATCACCAGCGTCCGGTCGGGCAGCCCCTCGCCGCCGTGCCAGGCGAGGGGGTCGGCGAGACTCGTCGTCTCGAGGACGACGGTGTCCCACGCCGGCGGCGATCCGAGGTGGGCGCAGCCGGCGACGACCAGCGCGCCGAGCAACGGCACGCGGATCGCGCTCCGCGGCAGTGCCCGTCGGGGACGCGGTCCGAAGGCCGCGGAGCGGGGAAGCTGGTGGGGCATGGCCGGTCGCCGGGGCTGTGGGGGGCCGGATGCTAGCCGGGGCGCCACGCCCCTCCAAGGTCAGCCCGGCGCCGCACCGCGGGCAGTGATCCATCCCAGCGTGCCGGCGACCGTCTCGGCCGCGACGACCCGGGGTAGGACGGCCGCCGCACCCGCCTCCAGCGCCAGGCGCACGCCGTCGCCCCGTGGAAACGACTCGAGGACGACGACGTCACGGCGGCCATCGGCGGTGAGGAGGCGCAACCAGGAACAACATTCCTCCCCGACCCCCCCGGCATCCCAGATCACCGGCCCCGGGCACCCGGGATGGGGGCGCGGCGTGTCGAGTGGTTGCGGGGCGAATCCGGCGGCGTCGAGCAGGTCGCAGAGCTGTTCCCGCGACGTCCCGGGGGCCGCGACGGCGACCGGCCTGCGCGCCGTGGCCGGGCGCTTTGGGGCGACGAGCCAGCGTTCGTCGCGGCGGCTCGTCGCCGGAAGCCAACCGGCGGGGCGTGCCGCGCCGCTGGCCCAGCCCCAGACGCGGCCGGGGAGCTCGACCCACGGCACCTCCTCGATCCCGGCGAGGGAATCGCCGCTCCGCCTGCTCCCCTCGGCGAGGCTCGTCGTCACCGCCACCAGCGGCACCAGCGGCAGGCTGGCCGCCACGGCCGTCATGTCCGCCACCGACCACAGTCCCGGCCGGGGAAATGCAGCCAGCGCCACCCAGGGCCGCGGCAGTGCCGGCGGGTGCCGCTGCCCGGCCCCGGTCCGGAACCACTGCTCGGGACCGGGAGCGTCGACGACGGGGAGAATCGTCTCCAGCCAGGCGTGGGCCAGCTCCAGCTCCACCCCGGCGATGGCGCCGAGCCACAGCGCGAAGCGCGCGGGGGGCGACGGTGGGCTCGGCAGGACGGGCAAGGCCGGTGGCTCCGGAAGGCGTGGCGGCCGCGGCGGAGTTGAACGCCGCGACACTACCCCGCCGCGCGACACACCGGCAAGCGCCACGCGAGTCGACATTGACCCGGTGCCGCGCCTCCCGACAATGCGGGAGCCGGTGCATCAGGCTCGTCCAAGGAGGGACGGCCGTCGCGGCGGTGGCGAGCGCACGGAGGCGACGATGGCGGGCAACGAGGGGATCGACGCGCGCCGCGACGACGGGTTCGTCCGGCGGATGGTGAGGCTCAACGACGTCCTCCCGCGCTGCCGTTTCGTCGGCGGGCGCGACATTCCCGCCCGCGGGTGCCACGACCGTGCCGGCGACTGCGGCCCGGGCGACGTGTATGTCGTCAGGACGACGGCCGACGGCGAAGGGGGCGAGGGGCTCGCCGAAGCCGTCGCCCGGGGCGCCGTCGGGATCGTCAGCGAACGGATGGTGCCTGCGTACGGCGCGCCGGTGTGCCTCGTGGCCAACGCCGACGAGGCGATGGCCCGCATCTGCCACGCCCTCGCCGGTGCGCCGGCCGACGCGATGCACCTGATCGCCGTCGCCGGCAGCGCCGGGAAGACGACCACCGCCTGGCTGACCGCCGGGATCCTCGCCGAGGCCGGCGTCCGCGTCGGGGTGATCTCCGACCTCGGCTGTCTCGAGCCCGACGCCGCCGGCCCGTCGCCCGTCCGGCTCACCGACCCCAGTGCGGTGGCGGGCTGCCTGGCGCGGCTCCACGAAGCCGGCTGCACCCATGTCGTCGTCGAGGTCTCGGCGGCGATGCTCGCGCGGCGCGTCCTCGCCGGGATCCGCTGCGCCACGGCGGTCGTCACCAACGTCGTGCCGCCGCGGCCGCGGCGGCGCGGCGCCGCACCACCGCTCGAGGCGCGGCTTCTCGACATCCTCGTGCCCGACGGCGACCTCGTCGTCTGCCACGACGACGCCGGCGCGCGGCGGCTGGTCGCCCGGTGGCTGGCGCGCGGCGGTGCCGCGCCGATCCGCGTCGGCCTCCGGGGAGATGGCGGCCGGCTTGCCCTGTGGGCGAGCCCGGTCGAACGCCAGCTCGGTGGGCAGACGTTCCTCCTCCAGTCGGCCGACGAGGTCGCGCCGGTGGCGGTCGCCACGCCCGTCCAGGCTTTCGTCTGCGATGCCCTGCTGGCCGCGGCGGTCGGCCGCCGCCTCGGCATCGCCTTGAGCGACGTCGTCCGCGGGCTCGAGTCGATCGGGAGCGTCGCCGGCCGTGTCGAGCGGATCGACCGCGGCCAGGACGGCCACGTGTTCATCGACCAGCCGAGCAGCCGCCACGCGCTGGTCGCGACGCTCGCCAGCCTCCGCCGCCTGACTGCCGGACGGCTCGTGGTCCTCGCCGAGCGCGGCCTGGCCCGCCGGCTCGCGCCGCGCCGGTTCCGCGCGCTGGTGGCGCGCTGGTCCGACGAGACCGTGGTCGTGCCCGACGGGATCCTGGCCGACGATCCTTCGCCGTCGGTGATCGCGGCCTACGCGCGCGTCGACCGCTTGCTGGCCGGGATCCGCCGGCGCGACTGTGTCGTCGTCCTCGGCCGGGGCTTCGACCCCGGCCGCGGTCCCGGCGGAGGCGACGACGGCGAGCCGCACCTCGGCCTGGCCTCGCTCGTCGCCGGCTGGTTCGCACTGGCGGCCGATCCCACCGCGCGCCGCGCGGCCTGACGACGAGGCGGCTTGCCGAGCCGGCGGGCCGACGGCGACAATCGCCGTCATCGGGCGCCGAGCGTCGCGTCAACCGTTCGAGGATCATCCCATGACATCGCCGTCGGTGCCGGCCGCCGGGCCAGCCACCGCCACGCCGTTCGACGACCTCGGGATCGCGGTCGGGGCCGGAGAGCCGTTGGCGGTCCACACCTGGCTCGGTGTCGGCGGAGCCGCCCGCTATTTCTGCGAACCGGTCGATCGCGAGGCGCTGGCGCGGCTGGTGCGCCGTGCGACCGAGCTCGGCCTGCCCGTGCGGGTGATCGGCGGCGGTTCCAACGTGCTCGTCCCCGACGCCGGCTTTCCCGGGCTGGTGGTCCGGCTTTCCGCCCCCGGGTTCTGCGCGATCGCGATCGACGACGGGGGAAGCGGCCGGATCGAAGCCGGTGCCGGCGCGAAGCTCGTCCATCTCGTGACCGCCGCGGTCCAGGCGGGGCTCGCCGGGCTGGAGACGCTCGTGGCGGTTCCGGGCACGGTCGGCGGGGCATTGGTCGGCAACGCCGGGGCGCGCGGCGGCGACATCGGTGATCGCGTCCGCGCCGTCACGGTGATGCAGGCCGACGGCTCGGTCGAGGAACGCGAGGGGGCGCGGCTGGCGTTCGGGTCGCGGTGGAGCAACCTCGACGACGGCATCGTCCTCGGCTGCCGGTTGGAACTCGACGTCGAGGATCCCGATCAGCTCACCAAGCGGATGCAGAAGCAGTGGATCGTCGAGCGCGCCGGGCAGCCCTCGGGGACGCGGAGCGTGGCGCTGTTGTTCAAGGATCCGCTCGGCGCGAGCGCCGAGTCGATCATCGCCCAGGCCGGTTGCCGGGGAATGCGCGTCGGCGGCGCGAGCATCCACGGGACCCACGCCAACTACGTCACGGTCCAGGCCGGCGCCAGTTCCGACGACGTCCGCGCCCTGGTCGAAATGGTCCGGACCCAGGTCCGGCAGCGCCTCGGCGTCGAATTGGCGCCACAGATCGAGTCGTGGTGACGGCGGCGGGCACGCTCCCGCCTGCCGCCCGTTCCGCCCCAGCCCCGAGGGCTTCGTCCATGCCTCCCTGGCGTCCGCCGTCGGCAGCCGAGAGCGACGACGGCCAGCCCGCGGGCGGGGATCCGCGCCGGCCGCTCGTCGTCGCCGGTGTGATCCTCGCCGCCGCGCTCGCCGCCGGCGCCCTGGCGTGGTGGCGCTTCGGCGACCGGGTGCGCTGGGGCGAGGACCAGCTCCTCCATCCCGGCGACGTCGTCGTCGAGGGGCTCGCCCCCTGGATCCGCGCCGACGTCCGCGCCGAGGCGCTGCGGATGGCGAGCCTCGACCATGGCGTGCCGGTGGACGACGCGCGGCTGCCGACGCTCCTCGCCCGGGCCTTCGACATGCACCCCTGGATCCGTGAGGTGAGTCGCGTCGAGGTCAGCCATCCGCCGGCCGCCGTCGTCACGGTCGTCTGCCGCGAGCCGGTGGCGATGGTCCGCATTCCCGGCGGGCTGCTGGCGATCGACGCCGACGGCGTGTTCCTCCCGAGCGCCGATTTCACCGCCGAGTCGGCCGCCGCCTACCCCCGCGTGACCGGTATGACGACCAGCCCGCAGGGACCCGAGGGATCGCGCTGGGGCGATCCCTCGGTCGACGAGGCGGCGGCGCTGGTGAGCGCCGTCGGCCCGCAGTGGCAGGCGCTCGACCTCGTCGAGTGCCGCCCGGCACCCGGACCGCACGGCCGCTGGGATCTCGTCGATCGGCAGGGGGGCGTGATCCGGTTCGGCAGCGCTCCGGGCCGGGAGCAGCCCGGCGAACCGTCGGCGGCGCTGAAGATCGCCAGGCTCAAGGCAGGGGTCACGCCCGGGACGGCGGCCGAGCCCCTCGACCTCGGCGCCCTCCGTGCCGCCGGGAGCTGACGGCCGCGACGGTCAGTCGATGTCGAGCACGAGGCGGCGCAGCGCCTGGAACTGCGGATGTTCGGCGGAGCGGGCCCACTCGAAGACCACCGCCTCGCTCGTCACCGGCACCGCCCCCGCACCTTCGAGACGGCGCAGGCCGACCTCGTGGTCGATCGCGCGGCGCGAGGCGAGTGCGTCGACGACGATGAACACCGCGAACCCGTCGGCGAGCAGATCGAGCGCGGTCTGCGCGACGCAGACGTGCGTCTCGAAGCCGCATAGCACGATCCCCTCGACCGCCCCGCGGGCCGCGGCGGCCGCCGCCACCGCATCGCGCACCTCGGCGGCAGCGCTGAAGGTGAGCTTCGCCACCGCCGGCGGGAGCACGTCGGCCAGTTCCGCCGGCGTCGGGCCGAGCCCCTTGGGGTATTGCTCGGTGAGCACCGCAGGCACGCCGAGGAGGCCCGCTGCCCGGACGACGCGCTCGGTGCGGCGTGCGGCCGCCGGCCCGCCGGGGAGCGCCGGGAGGAGACGCTGCTGGATGTCGATCACGCCGAGCAGCGACGTGGCGGGATCGAGCCGCATGGGGAAGACGTCCTGAAGAGAAAGGGACAGCCTCGTTGTGATTCTACCAGGGCCCGGCGGCAGGCCACCGGGTACCGCCCAGTGGATGCCGAGCCGAGCGGCGTTGCCGAGCCGGCGGGGAATCGGCTATGCAATGGCGGGCGTGAGGCCGCAGAGGCGCGGTCGTCCAGCGGGGCCGCACGACGAGTGGAGCGATGGGCCGACGACTGTCCGTGACGACGCGACCGCTCGACGCCCACCGTCTGGTGGTCGGCGACATCGTCCGGCTGTCACGCCGCGTGCCGACCTTTCCCGTCGACCGGGTGATGGTGCTCGGGGAGGTCGACAGGCTGCGGCGCCGGGCCGTTCCCCGGATCGGGTGGACCGCGCTGTTGGTGAAGGGGTTCGCCCTCGTCGCCCGCGACCGGCCGGCACTGCGGAGCTGGTACGTGCCGCGGCGCTGGCTGACGCCCTGGCGCCGGCCCTGCTGGGCCACCAGCCCGATCTCCGTGGCCTCGATCGCCGTCAGCCGGCCGCGCGGCCCCGACACCCCGGCCGCGGTTGCGGCCCTCGACCCGGAATCGCTGTGGTGGGCGCGGATCGCCTCCCCGGACGCGATGCCATTGCCGGCGCTGCAGGCCGAGATCACGCGGCATGCCGAGGGCCCGGAGGAGGAGATGTTCCCGCGGCAGCGGCAGCTCCTCCTCCTTCCCACCTGGCTGCGGCGGGTCGTGCTCCGCGCCAACGTCGGTTCCCCGGGCGGCAAGCGTCCGCTTCGTCTCGGCACGTTCAGCATCTCGATGCTCGCCGGCGAGGGATGTGCCAACCGCCATCACCCGTCGTTCCTCACCACGAGCCTGACGGCGACCCCGCTCGACGACGCCGGTCGCTCGGTGGTCACGATCCTCGCCGATCACCGGATCCTCGACGGCGTCCCGGTGGCCCGAACGCTGGCCGCGCTCGAGGTGGCGCTCCACGGGCCACTGGCCGCCGAGCTGGCGGCACTCGCGCCCCGGCCGCAACACGCCGACGCGGGGCGCGGCTGACGCGGTTCAGCGCCCGCTGCCGGGAGCGCATGCGGCCGCCGCCGCCGCGTGGCGTGGCCCCATCGCGCGGATCGTGAGCTTCCGTGTCCACTCCGAGAGGATCTCGATCGCGACCTCGAGGCGGTCGGCGGGGAGGGCAGGTCCGACGCGGTCGGCCCACTCGACGCACACCCACGCAGCCCCTCTCGTGGCGTCGTCCCAGCCGATCTCGGCCAGATCCTCCGGCCCGGCAAGGCGGTGGAGGTCGGCGTGGACGATCTGCCTCACCGGGCAGCCGGCGGGAAGCGGGAGGACGTGGATCAGGCCGTACGTCGGGCTGACGACGAGGTCTGGATCGAGCCCGCTCGCCGCAGCCAGTCCCTTGACGAACCGCGTCTTGCCGGCGCCCAGATCGCCGTGCAGGGCGATGAACGCCGGCACGGGGAGGGCCGTCGCGAGCCGGCGCGTGACGGCGTCGAGCTCGGCCTCGCTGCCGACCACGAGGTCGGCACGCGCCTCAGCCGCCGAATGCATGGAGGAATCCCCGGGGCTCGAGCGGGGCGAGCCGGCCGTCGGCGCCACGGGCCTGCAGGCCCGCGGCGGCGGTGACGGTGCCGATCGCGGTCAGAGGCGTCGGAAATGGCCGGTCGGCGGCGAGCAGATCGTCGGCAGCCGCGGCGGGAAGCGCGAGCAGCAACTCGAAATCCTCGCCATCGGCGAGGGCATGGTCGAGCGGCGGCGTGGTGTCGCGAGCGCCGAGGCGAACGGCGTCGGCATGGATCGGGACCGCGGCGAGGTCGACGACGGCGCCGCACCCGCTGGCGGCCAGCAGCCGTGACAGGTCGAGCGACAGGCCGTCGCTGACGTCGATTGCGGCGTGGACGGGGAACCGTTCGGCGATCCACGCCGCCTCGGCGAGGCGTGGCCGGACGTCGAGGTGGCGGCCGAGGATGCTGCCGCCGAACGCTCCGGTGGCCACGATCCGGTCGCCGGGGCGCGCCCCGGCGCGCCGCCAGGCCCGGCCCGGGGCGACGCTGCCGATGACCGTGACGCTGACCACGAGACCGCCGTCCCAGGCGTTGGTATCGCCGCCGGCGAGGGCGACGTCGTGCTCGCGCGCCAGCGCGGCGACACCGTCGGCCAGCTCGCGTGCGATCGCCGCGCCGCCGCGTGGCAGACAAACGGCGACGACGGCCGCTTCGGGGCGGGCTGCCATCGCCGCCAGGTCGCTGAGGCCCACGGCCAGCGCCTTGCGCCCCACCTGCCGTGGGCTGCAGTCATCGCCGAGGAGAAAATCGACTCCCTCGGTGAGCATGTCGACGCTGACGACGGTCCGGCGCCCGGCAGGGGGGCGGATCACGGCAGCATCGTCGCCGGGGCCGATCTCGAGGCGCGGATCGGCGGGCAGCCGCGGCAGCAGCCAGTCGAGAAAATCCTGCTCCACGGTCGGTGTCCTTCGAGCGACGCGATGTCGCGGCCCGAGGATTGTAGCGTGGCAGTGCCGCGGGCCCCGGGGGGGCGAAAGACAGCTGAAAGCTACCGCAGCATCGTGTCGCTGGTGAGGTGGCCGAAGAGCGTCTCGCGGCCACGGAGGACGTAGAACTTCAATTGGCCGAGGTTGTCCTCACGCGCTTTCTCGAGCACGTACAGGACGTTGTCGACCGTGATCGTCTCCCAGACGTGGAGGCCGACGAGGATGTCGCCCACGCGGATCCCCTGATCGGCCGCCGGGCCGCCGTCGCGGACGTCGGTCACGAGCAACCCACCCCGGTAGCGTGACTGGAGCTTTTGCACCCGGCCCGAGGGCTGGAATTCGACCTTGAGGCCGAGCTCGTTCCAGCAGCGCTCCTCCTTGGAGAGCACGCGCGGACGCGCCGCCCCGAGGGCGAGGTCGATCCGGGTCTCGGCGCCGCCGCGGCCGACCGTGACCGGAACCGTCTCGCCCGGGCGGTGGCCAAGGAGGGCCCGCTCGACGTCGAGCGGCGTGGTCACCGGCATGTCACCGATCCGGCGGATCACGTCACCGGTGACGATTCCCGCGCCGGCCGCAGGACTCTCCGGCTGCAGGCCCGCGACGAGGACCCCCTCGCTGCCGCAGCTCCTGGTGACCAATCCGTGCCAGGTGCGGTCGAGGCGCTCGGTCGACAGCAGTTCCGTGATGACCTCCAGCGCCCGGTCGACGGGGATCGCGAATCCGATCCCCTGGGCGCCCGCCCGGACGGCGACGTTGATCCCCACCATCTCGCCGTCGATGTTGAGGAGCGGTCCGCCGGAGTTGCCCGGGTTGATGCTGGCGTCGGTCTGGATCAGGTCGTCGTACCGCTGCGTGCGGTTGACTTCGACGCTGCGGTGGAGGGCCGAGATGATGCCGCGCGTGACCGTGTGCTCGTAGCCGTAGGCGTTGCCGAGGGCGAGCACCGTTTCACCGATCATCAGGTCGGCCGACGTCCCCATCGGGATCACCGGGAACGGCCCGCCGTCGGCGGGGATCTTGATCACCGCCAGGTCGGTCCGCGGGTCGTGCGACACCAGCGTCGCGGTCGTCGTCCGCCCCGAGGCGAGCGTCACCTCGATGCGGCGCACCCCCTCGACGACGTGGTAATTGGTGGCGACGTACCCCCGGGCATCGATGACCACCCCGGTGCCCATGCCGTTGACGCGGCGGAGCTCGGCGGTGGCATCGTCCTCCGAACCGGGCACGAGCTTCTGGCCGTGGATGTTGACGACGGAATCGCGGGTCGCCTCGATCGCCCGGACGATCGCCGTGCGGCGTGTCTCGGTTGCCCGAGCGGGGACCGCGGACAGGGCCAGTGCCGCCACGACCCCAAGCACGACCACTCGCTGCATGACGCGCCGACTCCCCGCCCGGACTGCACCTGCGAACTGTCGGCCTTCGTGCCGCGCCGGAGCGATGCGACCGACACCAGGGTTGATCGGTCGCCCTGGCTTCGCGAATTCCCCCGGGTTCCGCCGGCCCGCACAGCTTCCCCGGCTTCCACCCCGGCTGCGGGCGGGTCAGGGATCGCGACGGCGGGGGGAGTCGGGCCCCCGGGGCGTGCGTCCGTCGTCGGGGCCGACGAGGAGGGGGATCACCTGGAGGGCGAGGAACGCCCCGAGGATCGCCAGCAGCGCGGCGGGCCAGACGGCGACGACCCGCTCGAGGAGATCCCAGCCGGCGGCACGGGCGATGCCGGCCAGGAGCGTGGCGACGATCACCACCAGCAGGCCGAGGAGCACCAGCCCGCACCCGACCGAAGCCATCATGCCCTTGAACGTGCCGAGGTCGGTGTATTCCTCCTGGTGGAGGTCGATGGCACGGCCGCGCGCGAGGCTCCGCGGCACCGTCTCGGCCAACTCGATCGCCCGGGCGGCATCGTCCCAGGTCGCGGCCGCGATCGTGGCACCGTCGGCCCCGGTGTCCGCGGCGTCGCGGCCGGGCGGCGCACTTGCAGCGCGTGCGGCGACCGCGCGCTCCACGTCGGCAAGGATCACCGCACCCCGATCGAGCGATAGCGCCGCGCCGCCGTCGAGCCGGCAGTCGGCCGACGCGCCGTCGGGAATCTCGAGGAGGTGTTCTCCAGCCGACCCGACCAGGCGAATCGTGAGCCCCTCGGGGGCGCCTCGCGACGCCTGCCAGCGGACGGGCAGCGACGCCGGTCCGGAGAGGCCGATGGCGATGTTCGTCCACAGGCCGTCGTCCGGCCCGGGTCCCCCGTCGCCGCCGCCGAGGGTCGTGAGCCTCCGCGGCCCGCCGGCGATCGCGCGGATCAGATCGGCGTCGCGGGCGAACGCCCGGAGCACTGCGTCGCGCCCCCGGGCGGCGAGGCGCCGCTCGAAAAGCAGCGTCTCTGGCGTGCCGATCTCCCCGGCCCCGGCCAGGGATGCCTCGAGCAGCGCCCGGAGGCGGCCGACGAGGGGATGGCGCCGGTCCGGAAGGAACGGGATCAGGACGGCCCCCGTGTCCTGGCGGATCATGTCGAGCTCGTAGGCCCAGACCATCGACAAATCGGGCGGGTGGGAAACGACGAGCGTCCGCCCTTCCTGGACGAGCGCCCGCACCGCGTCGGCGCGGCCGTCGTGCCAGCCGTCGGTGCCGACGAGGACGGCGTCGCAGGCGGCCGGATCGAGGAGCGCGTCCCACGGCGTCGCCCGCCCGCCGCCGAGCGCCGCGGCCAGGGAGGGGTCGATGTCGCAGACCGGCCCGAGCGCATGGCCAGCCGCGGGTGCCGCATCGAGCAGCCACCCGACGCGGCGATCATGACCCAAAAGCCCGAGGTGCATCGTTGCAATTGTTTCCCGCAGCGGGGAAAGTGACCAGTGGCCCCGGTGGACCCGGGGGTGCCGGCGGCGGGATCGGGGTGCCATGCGAGCTGACGTGATCGCGATCGGCGACGAGTTGACCACCGGTCAACGCCTCGACACCAACAGCCAGTGGATCGCGCGGGAGGCGGGGTTCCTCGGGATCGCCGTCGGCTTTCATACGACCGTCCCCGACGACCTCGGCGACGGCGTCCGCGCGCTGCGTGAAGCCGCCGGTCGGGCCGATCTGGTGTTCGTCACGGGCGGCCTCGGGCCGACCGCCGACGACCTGACCCGCGACGTCCTCGCAGCCGTCGCCGGGGAGCCGCTCGAGGAGCGGGCCGAGGCGCTCGAGGCGATCGCGGCCAGGTTCGCCAAGCGCGGCGTCGCGATGGCCGAATCGAATCGGCGTCAGGCGCTGTTTCCCCGCGGCAGCCGCCTGATCCCGAATCCCGAGGGCACGGCGCCGGGGCTCGACGTCGATCTCGGCACGGCGGGCCGATCCTGCCGGGTGTTCGCCCTGCCGGGGGTGCCGGCGGAGATGAAGCGGATGTGGCGCGACACCGTCGTGCCGGCACTCGTCGCCGCCACCGGGGGGGGCACGATGGTCTTTCGCCGCATCAAGTGCTTCGGCCGCGGTGAGAGCGCCATCGAGGCGCTGCTCCCCGATCTCGTCGCCCGGGGACGCGATCCGCTCGTCGGGATCACGGCCCACGCCGCGACGATCACGCTGCGGATCGCCGCCCGCGGTGCCGACGAGGCCGCATGCCGGGCCCGGATCGCCCCTACCGAGCGGATCATCCGCGAGTGCCTCGGCGGGCTCGTGTTCGGCGTCGAGGACGACGAGGTCGAGGACGCGGCGTTGGCGGCCCTCGCCGAGGCCGGCGGCGCGCTGGTGACCGTCGAGGGGGGCACCTGCGGGGCGCTCGCCGAGGCGGCCGCCGCCGCCGGGGCGCGGCGCGGCGACGGACTGTTTCGCGGCGCCGAGGTCCTGCCGGCGACGACGGCCATCGACGCGCTCGTCGCCGCCGCCGCGGCGGGGCGACGGCAGCGCGGCGCCAGCCACGCGCTGGTCGTCGGACCGGTGGACCGGGACGAGGGCAGCGACACCGTCGAGATCGTGCTTCTTGGGCCGGGAGACGAACGGCGGAAGCGCCACCGCCTCGGCGGTGACTCGACGATCCGGCTGTCGTGGACGGCGCGGACGGCACTCGATCTGGTGCGGACCACGCTTGCAGCGGGGGCCGCCGGGCTGCCGCCGGGGCCGGCCGGAGGAGCGCGATGACGCCACGCCCCCCCGCCGCACCGGGACTGGAGGCGCTGCGCACCCCGTTGCTCGTGCTCGCGCTGGTCGCCGTCCTCGTGCTCCTCTGCTGGCCGTCGTTCGTCGGGCGGATCCAATACGCCCGGACGCGCGAGGAGCTGGCGGCGATCCGCGATGCCGCCGCCGGGGCGGAGCTGGCTCCGGTCGGAAAGCTGTTCACGTCGCTGGCCAGGCTCGTCGGGCCGGCGGTGGTCAACGTCACCGGCAGCCGCCCGGTGCACCTCGTCGCCGACGAGGTCGGCGCGCTGTGGGGCCCGCGCACGCAGCTTGCCGAGGACGAGTCGAGCGCGTCGGGTGTGATCGTCGAAGCCGACGGCGTGGTGATCACCAATTACCACGTCGTCGCCCAGGCGACGGCGATCGAGGTCCGTCTCGCCGACGGCCGGCGCTTCGACGCCGAATTGGTCGGCGCCGATCCGGCGACCGATCTGGCCGTGCTCCGGATCGAGGCCGAGGGGCTGCCGACCGCGGCATGGGGCGACAGCGACCGCCTCGAGGTCGGCGAGATGGTGTGGGCGATCGGCAATCCGTTCGGGCTCGACAGGACGCTGACCTACGGCATCATCAGTGCCACCGGCCGCCGCGGAGTCCTCGACGACCCGCGGCAGGAGTTCCTCCAGACCGATGCCGCCGTCAACCGGGGCAGCTCCGGGGGGCCGCTGGTCAACGTCCACGCCGAGATCGTCGGCATCAACACCGCGATCGTCGGCGCCGATTTCCAGGGGATCGCGTTCGCGATCCCCGGCAACACGGCCCGGAACGTGTGCCGCGCGATCCTCGATGGCGGTCCGGTGGAGCGTGGATTCCTCGGCGTGCAACTCAACGATCCCGCCGACGACGAGCAGGGAGGGGCGCTCGTCGTGGCGGTCGACGAGCAGTCGCCCGCGGCGGCGGCCGGGATCCGGCGCGGTGACGTGATCCTCGTCTTCGACGGCAAGCCGGTCGCGGACAAGCGGACGCTGTTCCTCCTCGCCGCGCGGGCCCCGGTCGGCACCGCGGTGCCGGTGCAACTCGTGCGCGACGGCCAGCGGGTGCGGATCGATGTCCCGATCGGCCGGCGCCCCGCCGAGAAGCCCCGCTGATCCCTCAGCCGGCCGCGGGAGGCTCACCGCCGGCCGGCGATGGGTCGTCGAGGAACTTGGTGAAGTTGAATTCGTCGTCGGCCGGCTTCGCCGCCGCGGTCGCGCCGCCGGCGAGCTTGGCCACACGCGGGCGCTCGGTCGCCCGGCCCTGGGGGCGGGCGCGGAGCCGGGCCGCGACACCGGCGAGCCACTCACCGGCCGGGAACGCGTAGGGGCGGAACTTCTCCAGCGTCCCCGTCTCCTCGTGGATGAACAGGGCGCGTTGCGGCCCGAGCTTGCTGGCCAACGGGCTGTCGACCAACTGGCTCGAGTCGGAAGCGCTCATCTGGAACAGGACGCGGAGCTCGAACTCCTTCAGCGCCCCGCGCTCGAACGTCCGCATCAGGTTGGTGAGCGAATCGCACCACACCAGCGTGTGGATCCCGACGGTCGGCCCGTCCTTGAGGACGGTGTTGAAGTTCTGCGCGGGGCCCGCCTTCTGGTCACCGCCGAACGAGAAGCCGAAGTCGCCGTCGCTCTTGCGCAGCTCGCGGTACCGGGCGAGGTCGCGGACGACGACGAAGATCGCTTCGCCGTCGAGGACCTGCTCGTCGAGCCGGCGCTTGACCTCGGCGGCGAGGCCGGCGAAGGCGTCGGCGACACCGAGCACCGTCACCGCCTCGACGTCGTGGGGGAGGTTGGTGGCCAGCGCGCGGAGGAGGAGGTCGGGTTTCTCGTCGGCGACCGGCGGCTCGATGAGCACGAACCGCGCGGTCCGGCCGAGCTGCCCCCCGGGGAGCGGATCGTGGGCCGCCGCGAGGCTCATCAGCGACATTCCCAGGAGGCTGACGGCGAGGTCCTCGCGCTGGCCGACGACGAGCAGGTTGGCTCCCCCCTGGCGCCGGAGGAGCGCTGCGGTCGGATCCTTGATCGCGATCGCGTCGCCGAGCCAGGCCACCGGCGCGATCTGGGGCCGGCCACCGACGGTGCCCTTGTCGAGCAGCTCGGCGAGCTGGGAGTTGCCGGCCGGGTCGGCGGCCTGGTTGCCGTCGAACACGAGCCGCGGGAGCGCGGGGATGTCGCTGCGGCGGTCGGCCAGCTGCCGCAGCGCCGACAGGTAGCGCTCGCGGCGCTCGTCGCCGAGCCACACCACCTGGAAGGGGTTGTTGCCGGCGAGCATGCCATTGGCGTCGTTGTAGATCGCCTCGCCGGGGCGGGTGAGGAGCCGGGCGGCGGAATTGTCTTCGGAGAGGATCAGGCTGCTGTCGGCCTCGTTGCACTGCAGCGCGATCCGCACCGCCATTTGCCCCATCGTCGCCCGCGGCAGGCTGTACGAGCCGCCGAGCGTCTGCGATCCGAGCAGCACGTGCATTCCGAACGCCCGCCCCTGGCGGACGAGCCGGTCGAGGATCAGCGAGGCATCCTGGGCGAGCTTGTCGTCCTCGATGAACAACTCCTGGAACTCGTCGATGATCAGCAGCACGCGCGGCATCGGGTCGGGATTGCCGGTGGCACGGAACCCGGCGAGGTCCTGGACGGCGAGGTCGCGGAACAGGTCGCCGCGGCGCTTCAGCTCGCGGTCGAGCTGCTCGAGCACCGAGAGGCCGAACTCGCGCTCGCTCTCGATCGCGATCACGCGCGCATGCGGGAGGCGGTAGTGGTCGTAGACCTTGAACTCGACTCCCTTCTTGAAGTCGATGAGGTAGAACTGCACCTCGTTCGGGCTGTAGGTCAGCGCCAGGTTGGTGATCAGGGCGTGCATCATCGTCGACTTGCCGGAGCCCGTCTTGCCGGCGATGAGGACGTGCTGGCTCGTCCCCTTGCCGAGCTTCATGTGCTGCATCTTCTTGGCCCCGGCCGGGCCGAGCGGGACGTCGATCTCGCGCGCCGTGCTGCCGGTCCACCACGCCTCCTCGGGGGGCGCGACGCGGTCGAACGGCACCTCGACGCGCTTGGCCGCCTTGGCGGCCCGGCCGATCCGCTGGACGATCTCGGTGAACACGTCGTCGGGGGGTGCCGACTCCACCGTCAGGGGCCACTTCGAGAACTCGGCGTCGTTCCAGGTGAAGCGCCCGTCCTCGAGGCGCAGCACCGTGGCGTACTGCTCGATGTCCGACATGCTGAAATTGGCCGGCAACGGCTGCTTGGTGTCGACCGAGACGATCGTCGCCACGCCGCAGCGGGCGCCGCTGGAGGCGATGCTCGCCAGGCGCCGGGCACTCGTCTCGGTGAAGTTGGCGGGGAAATTGGCGACGACGACGAACCGGTAGGGCTCCGGCACCTCGGCATCGGCGTTGTAGTGGGCAATCGAGTCGTATTCGTTGCGCAGGTACTTCTGGATCACCAGCTCCATGTGCTCGGTGATGTCGGCGAGGCGCTGCTCGATCTGCGTCGGCTCGGTCCAGATCCGGCTCGTGACCAGCAGCTCGTCGTGGTCGGCGAGGTGCATGAACCCGGCGAAGTGCTTGCCGAGGCCGAGCGGGTCGATGATCGTGAACCTCGTCTGGCCGGCCGGGACGCCGGCCGCGATCCTCAGGGTGAGGGCCTGGAGGAAGGCCCCGGCCGGCTCACGCTGGTCGGCGGTGGTCTTGACCACCAGCGACGAGCCGTCGGGGAAGGGGACGAGCGCCGGCTGCGTCCACGCCACCGGGCCGAAGGCGTTGAGCTCGGGCCGGACCGAGACGCCGCCGGGCACGCGCTCGAGCGACAGGTCGAGCCGGCCGAAGCGCAGCCCGGGCGGAGCGTCGTGTGGCAGCGGAACCGATCCGTCGGCGAGCGCCGACCACTCCGGGAAGGCGGCCGTGTCGATGGCGCCAGCGGCGGCGTAGACGGCATCGGCGTCGACCCGGGCCTGCCGCCACTGCGCCGTCATGGCGGCGGTCCGGTCGGCGAGTTTCTTCTCGGCGGCCGCCAACCGGCCGTCGCGCGCCTGTTCGAGGCGGGCCACCTCGGCGGCGAGCGCCTCCTCCAGCGCCGCGACCTTCGCCGGGTAGCGCGTATCGGCATCGGCCCGGCCACCGGTCGAGCGCGACTCGATCGTCGTCGTCGCCGCCTTGACCTTCTCGCCGAGGTCAGCGAGTTGGGCGTCGCGCTTCGCGGTCAGGTCGGCAATCGCCTTGGCAGCCCGTGACTCGAGATCGGCGAGTTGCTTCCGCGCGCTCGCCTCGAGGGCCCGGGCCTGCTCGTCGCGCCGCAGCGGCAGCCACTCCCGGGCGGCGGGGAGCAGGGCGCGGCCACGGGCGACGTCGCGCTCGACGGCCCCCCACAGCTCGAGGGCCCTCTGGGCGGCATCCTTCTTCAACCCACCGAACATCGTCTTCGCGGCGGCCAGCCCGAGAAGGTCCTTCGTCCGCGAAATCACGCCGGCGTGGAGCGACTCGATCTCGGAGAGGATCCCGTCGCGCTCGGGGACGGGCCGGTCGTCGGGACCGGCCGCCGCGGGCTTCACGCCGCAGCCCGTGAGGAACTCCTTCCCTTTCGCGAACGCCTCGTCGAGTTGGGCGGCGATCCGTTGGAGATCCTGCTCGGTCTTGGCGAACAGCTTCGCCGGATCGCCACGCTTCTCCTTGTAGACCTCCTTCACCGAGGCCTGCTCGAACTCGTGATCCTCCTTGATCTTCGTCGTCTGTTCCTGCCAGGCGCGCTCGACGGCCGCGACCTTCGCGCGGCGCTGCTCGTCGATCTTCTTCGAGTCGGCCTCCCCCTGGGCGGCGAGGCGGGCCGTGATATCGGCGTATTCGTTCTTCGTGGCGGCGATCGCGCGGCGGTGCTTCTCGGTCGTGGCGGCGATCGCGGCCGTCGCCTCGTCGCGCGCCGCCGTCGTCTCACGCTCGTGTTCGGCGACGATCTCGTGCTCGAGCTTGGCACGCCGGGCGGCAGCGTCACGGAGCGCCTGGATCGCTCCTCGCAGGCGTGCCTGGTCGTAGGCCGTGGGGGCCGTGGTGGGGGCGCTTCCCGATGCCGGCGCGGCGGCCGCGGATGGCGTCGTGTCGGTCGGAGTGGCGGCGGTCTCGGTGGACATGGCGTGCTCCTGTGCCGCGCCGGATGCCGTCGCCCGACCGGCCGGCTTCGGGCGCGACGGGTGGCGGCGGTCAGCCGCCTTCGTCGCTGACGTCGCGGGCGGCGCGGGCGAGCACCTCGGCGAGACGGCCGATCGCCTCGAGCGTCTCCTTGACGTCCGGGCGGAGGGGCTCGAGGTGCTCCTTGTGGAAGGCCTTGCTCGTGGCGTCGTTCCACGTGTCCTTCGCGGAGTCCCACTTGATCTCGAGCTGCTTGAGCGCCAGCGACATCTTCGAAGCGCCGCTCGAGAGGTCGATGTGCTTCATGGTGCGACGGCTCCCTCGGCGTCGGCGGCCGGGGGCGCGCCTTCGGGCGGCGGATCCTCGACCTGTCGCGTCACCGGCGCCGCCCCGCCACCGCCGCCGGCCGCCGCGCCGGTGCGCGGAGCGGAGACGTCGCGGTAGGCGTCGAGAGCCTTGAGCATCCGCTCGAGCGCCGCGATCGCGCGGGGGCACTTGACGTCGACCACCTCGCGGAAGTGCACGAGCTTCACGCACGTCTCGCGGAACTGCTGCTGGACGACCGGCGTCCAGCGCCGCACCGCCTCGGCCTTCTGCTCGGCGAACGCCAGCCGCGCCCGCGCCTTGTCGAGCTTCTTCTTTTCCTCGATGCACGACGGCTGGCCGTCGCCGACCTTCTTGAAGGCCCGGCAGTGCTCCAACTCCTTGATCGCCTCGTTGACCGCCTCGCCGGCACGGCGGACCTCGGCCTTCCAGTGCGCGGCCCGCTCCATCGTCAGGTCTTCGATCGCCCGGCGCCCCTCGAGCTCGACCTCGGAGATCGCCTGGCCCGTCTCGTGCGCGAACGACGCCACCGCCGCCTTCACGAAGGCCAGGGTGTCGATCGATTTGACATCGGCTTGGCCGGACATCCTGTCACCCCGTCGTGGGCCGCTCGGTTCCGCGTGCTCAGCGCTGCTGCTGGTATTCCTCGACCCGCTCCGCCTTGCGGATCAGGTAGGGGACGTATTCTCCGGTGCTCTCGACGAACCGGCCGAAGGTCGCCAGCTGCTGCTCGAACTCCTCGGCGAACTTCTGGTGCTCCTGGTCGCGCCACGTGGCCCCGAGGGCGTTGAGTTGGCGCTGCACCGTCTGCATCTGCGTCATCACCTCGGTGCTGAAGTGCCGCAGCCGCGCGGCGAAGCGCCGCAGCTCCTGTGGATCGACGATCGCCTGTCCCATGGTCGGTTCCTCCCGCCGGCGCCCGTGCTTCCTCCCCGCCGCGGTCATCTTACCGCGGAACGATCGCCCCTGGACAGGCAGCCGGGCCGGGGGGGCGCACGGCGTTTTGGGGCCGGGGCGGTCGCGCCTACACTCGCGGTGGCTTTCGACCCGCGCCCGCTTTCCGCCCGAGGAGGCCGACTCCGTGACTACCAGCCCGACCGATTCCGCCGCGCGGCCCTCCTCCGCCGGATCCCGTCCGCCGGCGTCCGCCGGCGCCCCCCACGGCGCGGCTGCCCGGCACGCCGCCGACGACACGGTCTCGATCGAGCCGTCGACGGGCTGGCACGTCAGCCACCTTTTCTACTCCTTCGACCGCGCCCGGCTCGCCGGCTTGTCGCCGCGGCAGGTCACCGAGGGGATCGCGGCGTTCTCTGCAGCGCTCGACCCCGCGGCCCCCGGCCAGCCACGGCGGATGCAGAGTTGGATCGTTCCCGGGCACAAGGCCGATTTCGCCGTGATGGTGATGGATCCGTCGCCCCTGGTCGTCGAGGGGATCCACCAGCGTCTGCTCGCCGGGCCCCTTGGCGCAGCCCTGGTGGCAACCTGGTCGTTCATCGGCATTACCGAGGTCAGCGAGTACGTCCCCACCGTCGAGCAGTACGGCCAGCGCCTGCTCGAGGAGGGGGAGGTCGCCGACAGCCCAGGCTACAAGGCCAAGGTCGCCGGCTACGCGGCCCGGGAGGGGGCGATGCGCAAGGCGCGGATCGAACCCGACCTGCCCCCCTGGCCCAACGCCTGCTTCTACCCGATGAACAAGAAGCGCGAAGTCGGCGAGAACTGGTTCCTGCTCCCGTTCGCCGAGCGCAGCAAACTGATGGCCGAGCATGGCCGGACGGGGATGACGTTCGGCGGCCGCGTCACGCAGCTGATCACCGTGAGCGTCGGTCTCGATGATTGGGAGTGGGGCGTGACGCTGTGGGCACGCCGCCCCGATTTCCTCAAGGAGATCGTCTACACGATGCGCTTCGACGAGGCGAGCGCACGGTACGCGGAGTTCGGGCCGTTCTACACCGGCTACGTCGCCACCCCAGCGGCGATCCTCGCCCACTGCGGAGTCGGCGGCACTGCTCCGGGAGGCCATCCGCACGCCGGTGCGTGATCAGCGCCCGGCGGGCGGCGCGGAGGCCGGTCGCGCTGGCACGGCGCGGGTGATGACGATATCGAGCACCGTGCCGACCGGCGGCACCCGGCCGGGAAAGACGTCGAACAACAGCGCCTCGTTGGACTGCGAGCTCTCGATCGGCAGATCGAGGGTCGCGGTGGGGAAGTTGGAGACGCTGATGAAGTCGCCGGCATCGGCCTGGTAGTGCTCGCGGCCGTCGGCGTCGGTCCACAGTCCGCTCCCGGCGAACACCCAGTCGGTGGCCAATTCCTTGCCGGTGCGCGTCTCGCGCACCCAGCTGCGCGCGTCGGCCTCGTGGGCGCCGCCGGCCGCGTCCTTCCAGCGCATCGTCAGCCGCAGTGCCGGACCGCTGGCGGCGGCGTACTCCGGATCGAACGACACCGGCTTCCCCGGCTCGAGGCCGATCGCCAGCAGGGCGGCGTGGACGAGGCGCGCCGAGGCGTTGACGGCGACGATCGACTCGTGCTCCTTCGTGTGCCGCGGGCAGGCGAAGAACTCGAGCGGCCCCTCGTCGAGGACGACCAGACCGCCGACGACGACGCGCTTCGCGGGCAGGTCGATCCACACCTCCTCGGCCGGGGCAAGGCGCTCGAGCTCCGGGTGACGATCGACCGGCGGCGGGCTGGCCTCCTCGTCGGCCAGGAGAGGATGCCGGCAAGCGGCCAGCGCCACGGCGGCGGTACCGAGGAGCGTGAGGAAAGACCGGCGTGGCAACTGCGGGAAAGGAAGCATGTCGGGCCTGTGGATGGAGGGGGTGCAGACCAGTACGATACCCCCGTTTCGGCACGTTCCTCCAACGGTCCCCCGCCCCTGCTGGCGGGGCCAAGGGAAGGTCATGGCGCGGCGGGGGGTTTCCGGCGATCACGGAGCGACGACGGGCAACGGCCGCCTGACGGCCTCGCCCAACGGCTACCTCGGCGGCAATGGCGAACGTGGCGCGCTTGCCAGCGGGCACGGAAGCGCCCCACGGGTGACGCGCCGCAAGACGGAGCGACGGCTCGCCGCGCTGGCCGCCGCGGTTTCGCGCGATGATGGCCGAAAATGGCTGCGGCGCCTCGCCGTTGCGATCGGCGACCCGGGCCGGCACGGCAGGCGCCTCGAGGCCTGCCTCGCCAAGTGCGTCGCCCATGCCGAGGCCAGCACCGGAATCGACCGGTGGCTGATGACCGAAGGAGTGGCGTGGGGAATCGCCGTGGCGACGCGTCTCCGACGATCGCACGATCCCCGCGAATACCCCCTTCACGCGGCGTTCGAGGAGGCGGTGGGCCCGGCCCGCGACGCGCTCGCCGGCGGCGACGCTGGCGCCGCCCGGTGCCTTCTCGTCGCGGGCACGCTGTTGGCTGACGTCGACGCGGTGCGGCGTCTCGGCGACCAGGCCCGCGCGGCCATCGAGGCCGACATCGCGCGGTCGACCGGGGACGACGGCGCGCTGCTCGCCGGCCATGGGCCGTCGGGGAGCGCACGGGTGGCGCGGGTCGCGAGCTGGGCCGACACGCGGGCGGCCGTCGACGCCTGCGGTGGCCAGGCCGCCTGGAACCGCGCGACCGAGACCCGCTTCCGGTCCGCCTGCCGGACGGCCCTGGCGCTGCTCGGCCCGCAGGCCCGTTGCCCGGGGCCTGACGGCCGGACCGGGCCCGCGCTGGAGTCACTCGTGGCTGCGGTCGCGGGGCAGGGCCGCCGGGCGCGCGCCACCGTCCACCGGATCCAGCGTGGGACGAAGGCCGGAGAAGAACGGCAGGCGGGGCGACTGCTGCCCCGCGAACTGCCGCTCGCCGACGGCTGCCAGGCGGTGATCCGATCCGGATGGGGCGCCGATGACCTCCGCGTGTTCGTCGATTGGCAACGCGAGACTCCGTGGCTCGAAGTGGCCGTCGGCCGGCGTTTGCTCGTCTCCGGGCCGTGGCCATTGGACGTCGCGATCGACGGCGTTGCCGTCGCCGCCGACGGGCCGTGGCGGTTTTCCAGCTGCGCCCCCTGCAGGCACGGCACGTTCCTCGAGATCGCCCGGTCTCTCGCCGGCGGCGGCGAACTGCAGCGGCAGGTCGTCGTCCTCGCGGCCGACCGGGTCGTGCTGTTCGGTGACGCCGTCATCCTGCCCGGCGCCGAGGGGGCGCTGACCGCCGAGTCGCGGCTGTCGATCGCCCCGACGTTCTCCGCCGCCGGGAACGACGAGACGCGCGAGCGGCTGCTCGCCGACGGCAAGCCGCGTGCCGCGCTGCTGCCCTTGGCGCTACCCGAGTGGACCGTGGCACCGGCTCCGGGCGAGTTGGCGGTCGTCGTCGGATCAGCCGACAGCGACAGCGTGCTCCGGCTCCGTCACGCCGGCAGCGGTGGCAGGCTGTATGCACCGCTGTGGATCGAGGGCGACCGGCGCCGCGCCGCCGGGCCGGTGACGTGGCGGCAGCTGACCATCGCCGACACGCGGCGGATCCTCGGCCGGCACGAGGCGGTCGGCTACCGTGTGCAGGCGGGCGTCGAACAGTGGCTCGTGTACCGGGCCCTCGACGAGCCCCGCAACCGGACGCTGCTCGGCTGCAACGTATCGTGCGAATTGGTCGTCGGCCGGATCAAGCCGCGGGGCCGTGTCGGCCGGTCGATCGAGATCGAATGACGGGAACGGCGCGAGGCGCGGGCATGGCGACGGTCCGCGGCAATTTGGAGCGGGTCCGCGAACGGATCGCGACCGCCTGCGACCGGGCGGCCCGCCCGCCCGAGGCGGTGCGCCTCGTCGGGGTGACCAAGTCGGTCGATCCCGGGCGGGCGCGCGAGTTGGTGATGGCCGGCTGTGGCGACCTGGCCGAGAGCCGTCCGCAGCAGCTCTGGGCGCGTGCCGCGTCGCTCGCCGACCTCGGCGACAGCGTTCGCTGGCACCTCGTCGGGCACCTGCAGCGCAACAAGGTGCAGCGCACGCTCCCCGTCTGCCACCTGATCCATTCTCTCGACAGCCCACGGCTGCTCGACAGCCTCTGGCGCGAGGCGCGCTCGGCAAATCACATCGCGCGCGTCCTCGTCGAGGTCGATCTCACCGGCAGCGCCGCCCGCACCGGCCTGCCGCCGGAGGAGGTCGAACCGCTCCTGGCCGGCTGGCCCGCCGACGGCTCGGTGGTCGCCTGCGGACTGATGGGGATGGCATCGGCGCCGGAGCCCGGTGTCCCGGCCGGACGCGCCCGGCGTCAATTCGCCGCCCTCCGGGAGCTCCGCGACCGGCTCCGTCCGCTCGTTCCCGGGCTCACCGAGCTGTCGATGGGGATGAGCGACGACTTCGAGGACGCGATCCTCGAAGGGGCGACGATCGTGCGGATCGGCTCAGCGCTCTGGGAGGGGCTCGGCCCCGCCGCCTGACCCGCCGTGGTCATTCGTCCTCGAAGCGGACGCCGAGGATCTCGAAGCGCATCGTGCCGGCCGGCACCTGGATGTCGACTTTCTCGCCGACCTTGCGGCCAAGGAGCCCCTGGGCGAGCGGGCTGGCGACGTTGATCTTGCCCGCGTCGTAGTCCTCCTCGCCGGCGCCGACGAGGACGAACACCTCCTCGTCGCCGAACGAAAGGTCCTTGACGGTCACGGTCGCCCCGAACACCACCTCGTCGGTCGCTTCCTTCGGCCGCTCGACGATCACCGCCCGCGCGAGCTTGTCGCGGAGGAGGTTGATCTTCGCCTGGAGCATCCCCTGGCTCTCGCGGGCGCCGTGGTACTCGGCATTCTCGCTGAGGTCCCCCTCGCTCCGGGCAGCGGCGACACGGGCGGCGATCCGGGGCATCTCGACGGTATCGAGGTGCTCGACCTCGGTCTTGAGCTTGTCGTAACCGGCGCGGGTCATCGGGATTCGGTCGGACATCGGCAGCGTTCCACTCGGTGAGAAAAGAACCGGCACTCACGGTGGCCGGGGAGGCCTCACCCGGCCGGGGTAAGGGGCCGGAGCCCCTATTTCGCCAGATAGAGCAGGCGGCCGCAACTGCGGCAGGCCACGACCCTTCCCTGGGCCAGCTCGGCCACCATGTTGCCGGTGATCTGCTGGGAGCAGCCACTGCAACTCTCGCCCTCGGCCGGTGCCATGGCATCGGCTCCCTTGCTGCGGACGACGCGGCGATAGACGTCGCGCGAGTCCTCGGGCAGCTCCTGCTCGGCCGCCTCCAGATCATGCTGGATCCGCGTCACCTCGGCGGCCAACTGGGCCGCCTTGGCATCGACCTCGGCCCTGGCCTCGGCGAGGGCCTTGCGGGTCGTCGCCACCTCGGCCTCGGCGGCCGGCACGAGCTTGCGGACGGTGTCGATCCGTTCGAGGGCCTCGAGGATCTCGTCTTCGAGGACTTTCGTCGCCATCCGGTCCGCAGCGATCTGGTCGTTGAGCGTCTGGTACTCGCGATTGGTTTTGCAGGCGTTGAGCTTGCCTTCCAGATCGCGGATTTTCGCTTCGGCCGTCTTCAGCTGCAGCTGCTTCTGGTCGGCCGCCATCTTCGCCTTGCGGACGTCGTCGGTGGCGGTCGTGTGGCGGACCTCGGCCGCGGCGAGGAGCTTCTCACGGGCCGCGACGCGCCGCGGCCCGGCCTCGATCTGCTCGCGCAGGTCGGCGAGCTGCCGCTGCATGCGGTGGAGCGTGCGGATCGCGTCGGCTGTGACGGCGAGGGGCATGAAACGACTGACCGGAGGTGGTCTGGGGCTCAGCGGGGAGTGTAGCAGACGCGCGACGCGCGTCCACGACGTCGACTCCGCCATGCCGTCGCCGCCCGCAGGCGGCGACGGCAGACGGTCGCCCGGCAGCCCAGCCGTCGAACGGCCACCGCTCACATGCGCCGGGGGTCAGCGCGGTATGCCACCGAGGAAGCTCTCCAATTGGCGCGACCGCACCGGATGCTGGAGCTTCTTGACGGCCTTGGCCTCGATCTGGCGGACACGCTCGCGGGTGACACGGAAAATCCGCCCCACCTCCTCGAGCGTGTAGGTGTAGCCGTCGGAGAGGCCGTAGCGCAGGCGGATGATCTCCCGCTCCCGGTAGGTGAGGGTCTTGAGGAGCGACTCGATCCGGTCACGGAGCAGGCCGCTCGTGGCCGCCTGCGCCGGGCTCTCGACGCCGACGTCCTCGACGAACTCGCTGAAGCTCGCGTCTTCGCTTTCACCCACCGGACGGTCGAGGCTCATCGGCTGCCGCCCCATGTCGAGCACGCGCCTTGCCTCCTCGAGGGGCGTGCCAGTCGCCGCCGCCATCTCCTCGGCGGTCGGTTCACGCCCCAACTCGTGGAGCAGCTTCTTGCCCGCGGTGCGGAGCTTCGAGAGAACGTCGATCATGTGGACCGGAATGCGGATCGTCCGCGCCTGGTCGGCGATCGCCCGGGTGATCGCCTGCCGGATCCACCACGTTGCGTACGTCGAAAACTTGAAGCCGCGCCGGTACTCGTACTTGTCGACCGCGCGCATCAGGCCGGTGTTTCCCTCCTGAATGAGGTCGAGGAACGACAGGCCACGGTTGCGGTACTTTTTCGCGATCGACACGACGAGGCGGAGATTCGCCGCCGACAGCGAGCGCTTCGCCGCCTCGTACTCCTGCTGCAACCGCTCGAGGAGGACGACCCGCTTCCGCAGTGACCGTGGGCTCTCGAGTGTCGAGAGCATCAGGTCTCGGAGCTCCTTGCGCATGTCGGCCCGGTCGTCACGCGACAGGTCGTCGGCCCGCAGGCTCTGCTGAAGGCGGTCCATCCGTGTCGACATCCCGCGGAGCAGCTTGAGCAGTGGCTGCACGCGGCGCGTGCGCAGCGACAGCTCCTCGACGAGCGAGAGCGACTTGGCCCGGGTGCGGCGGAAACGGCTGCGGGCCAGCCGCCCCTCGTCGGCCGTCGTCCGGCGGCTGATGAGGCGGCGGAAGTCGGCGCGACTGCGCTCGATGAGGTGGCCGAGCGTCGTCAGGTTGTGCGGCATCCGCGCCTGGATCTGCTCCTTGGTGAGCCGCTCGGTGAGCGACACCTTGATCGTGCGGTCGAAGGGGAGCTTCCCTTCGTGGACCCGCCGGAGCGTGTCGACGGTGGTCTGGAGCGAGTAGCTGCAGCCGAGGATCGCCCGGCGGAAGCGCTTGCGGGTGACCTCGATGCGCTTCGCCAGCGCGATCTCCTCGGGGCGGGTGAGGAGCGGGATCTCCGCCATCTGCGCCAAGTACATCCGGATCGGATCGTTGCCGGCATTCGACGGCGCGGTCGTGATCGCCTCGTCGCGCCGTGCCGGTGCCGGCCGCGGCGCGGCCGGAGCGGGCGCGCCGCTCGCGGCAGCCGCGGGGCTCGGGGCGACCGGCGGCGTGTCGACGAGGTCGATCCCCTTCTCCTCGAGCGCCACCAGCAGCGTGTCGATCTTCTCGGGATCGACCGCTTCGTCGGGCAGGTAGGCGTTGACCTGGTCGAACGTCAGGTAGCCCTGACGCCGCCCGGTGACGATCAGCGCCTCGAGGTCGGCATCGATCCCCGTCGCCGTGCCGCGCGGCAGCGCGGGGTCGGATGGGCTGCCGCCGCCCGGCGGTGCGTCGGGGCCGTCGACCGCGGGCAACGCGGCGAGGTCACGGTCATCGATCGAGGTGGTGGTCACGTGGTTCATGCAGGGCCTCCTTCCATCCTACCGCCCCTCGCACACCGCCCCCCGGAACCGCTCTGGCCAGCGCCTGAACGGTCCGATTGCAGCGACGAGGCGGGCATCCTCACCCCTCCTTGGGTTCGGACATGCCCTCGGCGGCCCGCCGCTCGGCGACGAGCCGCTCCAACAGTTCCGTTTCCGCGCCCGCGTCGAGGGTCGCGCTCTTGAGGACGTTCACGCTGGCACGGGTGAGGTGGTCGGCGCGCCGCCGGCGCCAGCTCTCCTCCCAGTGGACCAGCCGCTCGGCCGGCGGCAAGGGGCGCGCCGCGGCGTCCTCGTCGAGACCGACGAGGACGCCGCGCAGGCGCTCGTCGTCGATCGCGTCGAGGAGCCGGTGGAGGGCGACCCGGCCGTCGCCCGCGCAGCACCGGGCGGCGACCGAGAGCAGGTGGCGCCCGGTCGGTGAGTCGAGGTCGTCGGCGCCGAGACGGCCGACGAGCCCGCTGCCGTCGGGAAGCGCGAGGACCAGTTCGAGGACCTCGCGGTCCCACGGGGTGAGCGCTGGCACCGGATCCTCGTCGCGATCCGGCGGAGCGTCGGGATCGCGTCGGTCCGCCGCTGCCCGTGCGCCGCCGCGCAGCTCCTCGAGCCGGTGGCGGAGGCCGGCGGTGTCGAGACCGAAGCGCCGCGACAGCCTCCCGAGCACCCGATCCTCGCGGAGACGGCGCTGGCCGTCGGTGAGCGGCCCGTCGGCGGAGACCCGCGCCAGCGGTGTCAGGACGCTCTCGACCGCGGCGATGATCGCGTGATCGGCGGGCCGGTCGCCGAGACGTTCGAGGCTCGTGTCGAGGCGATAGTCGAGCGCGTCCACGGCGGCATCGACGACCTCGCCGAGGGCCGATCCACCGTCGGACATGACCAGATCGCACGGATCGCTGCCGGACGGGAGGCGGGCGATCCTCAGGTCGACCGGCTCTGTGAGGAGCAGATCCATCACCTCGTCGGCGCGCCGCCGGCCGGCCGCGTCCCCGTCGAGCACCAACACGATCCGATCGGCGTGGCGCCGGAGCAGCCGGGCATGACGCTGGCCGACGGCGGTGCCGAGGACCGCCACCACGTCGCCGTGTCCCGCCTGCCGGGCGGCGAGGCAATCCATGTAGCCCTCGACGACGACCGTCCGGCCCGAGCGGGCGATCGCCTCGCGGGCACTGTCGAGCCCGTACAGCGTGCCGCTCTTGGAAAACAGCGGCGTCTCCGGACTGTTGATGTACTTGGCGACGTCTGCCGAGCTTCCCGGCAGCACGCGGCCGCCGAAGGCGATGCAGCGGCCCTGCGGATCGCGGATCGGAAACATCACACGCTCGCGGAACCGGTCGTAGTGCCCGGGACGTTCCCCCCGGGCGATCACCAGCCCCGCCTGCTCGAGGATCTCGACGGAATGTCCGGCGGCGGCGGCCTGGCGGAGGAGCCAATCCCAGCCGGCCGGTGCGAATCCGACGCCGAACCGGGTGATCGTCGCCGCCGACAGCCCGCGCTCGAGGAGATACGCCCTGGCCGCCGCCGCTTCGGGTGCGTCGGCGAGGCAGGAGGCATAGCGGCCCGCGGCCCACTCCAGCGCCCCGCGGAGCAGGGCCCGTTCGCCGGAGCGCTGGTCATCGCCGCGCCCCAGCGCGATCCCGGCCCGTTGGGCGAGCATTTCCAGTGCTTCGCGGAACTCGAGGCGCTCCATCCGCATCAGGAAGCTGAACGCGTCGCCGCCGATGTTGCAGACCCAACACCGGAACGTCTGCCGCTCGGGATTCACCGACAGGCTGGGGCGCGAATCGTCGTGCCAGGGGCACCGGGCGACGAGCGTCTTGCCCGTGCGGCGGAGGGCGAGGTACGACCCGACCAGATCGACGATGTCGGTCGCCTCGCGGACGCGCTCCTTGGCGTCGTGACCGTCGCGCGGCGTGTCACCGCCGCCGGGTGCTCCGGCGCCGGGTGCTCCGGCGCCGGCCGGCGACCGGCGCGTTGGAGCCGACGGCACGCGGGTGGCATCGGCATCGGTGGACGAGAACGACGGGTGCGAAGGCAATGACCAGCTCCCCTGAAAACCGACCGCCTCATGCACGCCGGCGGAATGTATGAACGACCCCGGGGCGGGTCAATCGCAGCCGGAACGGACGACCGCATGCCGGGTCGCCCCGGTTTGCCACGACGACGGCGCTTGCCTGCCCTCTCGGGGCGCGCGGCCTTCAGCCGCCGTCGGCGAGCAGCCGCTGCACCGTCGCCAGCAGTCGATCCATCGCGAACGGTTTGCGGATGTAGTCGTCGACGCCGAGCATTTCCGCGTAGGCGCGGTGGCGGCTGCCCTCGTTGGCGGTGATCATCACGACCTTGACGGGCACCGGACGGCTGCGGCGGAGCTGCTCGAGGACGAGGAATCCGCTCCGCTTGGGCATCATCATGTCGAGCACGATCAGGTCGGGAGTCTCGCGCTCGGCGAGCAGGAGCCCCTGGTTACCGTCGCGGGCGACGATGATCTGGTAACCCTTCGACTCGAGGACCGCGCGCATCGATTCCACGATCTCCTCGTCGTCGTCGACGAGGAGGATCCGGCGGCTCTGCCGGGCTGAAACCGGTGCCGTGTCCTCACCCGGAGAGGCCTCCGCCGGGCCCGCGCCATCGGCCTGCACCTCGGAGATCTTCTTCCCGCGGACGGCTTTTTTGGCCGCGGAACGCTTGGGGAGGGGCATGGGAGTGTCGTGGAAGGGGGGAGGCACCACCGCACGCCGGGGCGGCGATCACCTGAGTATATCAGGCCGCCGCTTGCATCCGGCTCCGGCCGGCTCGCCGCGCGTCAGTCGCGCTTCCCGGCCGACAGCCCCGCTCACACGAAGCGACACGGCCGCACCGAGGCAGCCCAGCGCGGCTCCACAGCAGATGTCGCTCGGATAATGAGCGGCAGAACCGACTCGCTGCAGGGCCGCGAGCGTCGCGAACAGCACGAACAGCGCCGTCCCCCGGGGATACCGACACGACAGCGCCGCCGCCAGCCCGGCCGCCGCAGCCGCGTGGCCCGACGGGAAGCTGAGGAGGTCCGCCGACCCGGGATCGGGCACTGCCAGCAGCGCGGCGTCGAACGTCGCCAACACGCCGCTTGCCGCGTCGAGATCGGCCACGCGCGGCCGCACGCGCCGCGCCGCGAGCTTGATGACGTTGACAAACAGGCTGCCGACGACCGCCATCGCCACCAGTCGGATGCCGGCCAGCGATGGCCTCCAGCGCTCGCCTCGCGATTCGGCGCCGGCATGCCAGAGCCGGGGATCGAGCGCGAATGCCACCAGGAGGATCGCCGCCACGCCCCAACCGTGGGCGAACGCCTCGCTGATCCCGAGCAGTCGGTTCACCTCGCCCGGAAGGATGCCGGCACGCACGAGCCGCGCGACCGGGAGATCGAGCGGCAGCAGCACCAGGCCGAGCGCGAACAGACCGGCGGCCCATCGCGACAGCGACCGGACGGTCGTGCCCGCGCCGCGGCGGTCGTCGTGGCCGTGCGCAGGGGAACGATCGTCAAACCGAGCGGGAAGAAGCATGTCGCGGATCGTGCCACACCACGCCCACCGGCGGGAAGAGCGCTTGAAGGCCCAGGTCGTCCTGCGGGGAGTGGCGGGTCGCGGCGGGCAGCTTCCGCCTCGTGCGGCTCGTACGGGGCCTCCCGGTAGGTCAGCCCGCCGCACCCGTGCCGCTTCAGAACCGTCTTCCGGCCATTTGGGCTTGCCGCCGTGTGAGCCCGGGTTGCACGGGGCCACCGGCTCCGTGGGGCGGACTGGCCCGATGGCTCAGGTCCACAGCCGCCGGTCGAGGATCCGGTAATTGATCGCTTCGCTGACGTGCGCACACGAGATCCGTTCGGCGCCGTCGAGGTCGGCGATCGTGCGCGCCACGCGCAGGATCTTGTCGTGGGCCCGCGCCGACAGGCCGAGGTCGGTGACCGCCCCGCGGAGCAGTTCGACGGCAGCGCCGTCGAGCGGACACAGCTCGCGGATCTGGCGGGCCGTCATCCGGGCGTTGGACCGCGTGGGCAGGCCGGCGAAGCGCTCCGCCTGCCGGGCGCGCGCCGCGAGCACCGTCTCACGCATCTGGCCGCTCGACGTGCCGGCACGGCTGCTCGACAGCTCGCGAAACGGCACTGCCGGCACCTCCATGTGGATGTCGATCCGGTCGAGCAGCGGGCCGGAGATCCGCCCCATGTATTTTTCGACCTGGGGCGTCGTGCACTGGCACTGGCGGCGCGGATCGCCGCGGTAGCCGCAGGGGCAGGGGTTGAACGCGGCCACGAGCATGAAATCGGCCGGGAACCGGGTCGTCGACCGGGCCCGGCTGATCGTCACCGACGCCTCTTCGAGCGGCTGCCGGAGAACCTCGAGCGTCCGCCGGTTGAACTCGGGCAACTCGTCGAGGAACAGGACGCCGTTGTGGGCGAGACTGATCTCGCCCGGCATCGGCACCGACCGGCCGCCCACCAATCCCGCCTCGGAGATCGTGTGGTGCGGCGCGCGGAACGGGCGCGTGACGATCAACGGCTGCCCAGGGGCGAGCAAACCCAGGGCGCTGTAGATCCGGCTCGTCTCGATCGACTCGGCGGCCGACAGCGGCGGCAGGATCGTGGGCACGCGCTTGGCGAGCATCGTCTTCCCGCCCCCCGGTGGGCCGAGCATGGCGATGTTGTGCCCCCCCGCCGCGGCCACGCAGATCGCCCGCTTCGCCGCCTCCTGCCCGCGGACGTCGGAAAAATCGATGTCGTAGGTGGCGAACCGGTCGAAGTACTCGTCGACCCGCGAGGGCGTCCGCGGGATGTCGAGGTCCCCGGCGAAGAAGCGGACCGCCTCGGTGAGCGTCGATACCGGGATCACCTCCACATCTTCGACAACGGCCGCCTCGGTGGCGCTGGCGGCCGGCACGACGACGCCGCGGAGATTGCGCTGGCGGGCGGTCGAGATCGCCATCGAGAGGGCCCCGCGCGCCGGTCGCGTGAGGCCTTCGAGCGACAGCTCGCCGACGACCGCGTAGTCGCGGAAACGCTCCGCCGAGAATTGCCCGCTGCCGGCGAGGATCCCCAACGTGATCGGCAGATCGAACGTCGCCGCCTGCTTCGGCAGCTCAGCCGGGGCCAGATTCACGACGATCCGATCGGTCGGCCGGTGGAAGCCGCAGTTGACCATCGCCCGGGCGACGCGGTGGGTGCTCTCGCGGATCGCCGCGTCGGGGAGCCCGACGAGCACCGTCGCCGGCAGGGCGCCGGTCGAAACGTCGACTTCGACATCGACCGGCACGGCGTCGATGCCGAGCAGGGAAAACGTGTGCAATCTCGCGAGCATGGCGTTGTCCTCGGCTGCCCCGGCCGCAAAGTGTACAGAAGTACATTCTTCTGTCAACCGCTTGGGATCGGCCCGGGTGCCGCGATCGGATAGGCTTTCTGGATCGCGGACGGTGGCGTTCGCGGTCCACGTCCCGGAGGTTGTCCGCCGATGCCTGCGCCGCGTTGTTCCCAGTCCCGGCTTGTCGCCCTCCTGCTTCGGTCCGCACCCTGCGTGGTCGCGGTCGCACTCGCCGTCGTGGCCGGCTCGGTCGCGCCGGCCGACGAGGGGATGTGGCTCTACAGCCACCCCCCGCGGGAGCGACTGAAGCGCGACCACGGCATCGAGCTGTCGCCGGAATGGCTGACGCACCTGCAGCAGGCATCGGTCCGGTTCAACTCCGGTGGATCGGGGTCGTTCGTCTCGGCCGACGGGCTCGTGCTCACCAACCACCACGTCGGTGCCGACAGCCTGCAGAAGCTCGGCGACGAGCGCCACGACTACTACCGCGACGGGTTCATCGCCGCGCGGCGCGAGGACGAGCTCAAATGCCTCGACCTCGAGCTCAACGTGCTGGTGTCGATTGAAGACGTCACGCCGGCCGTCGAGGCGGCGGTCGCGCCGGGAATGGATGCCGAAGGGGCGTTCGCCGCGCGGCGGAAGGCAATGGCCGAGATCGAGCAGAAGTCGTTGGCCGCCACGGGGCTGCGGAGCGACGTCGTCACGCTCTACCAGGGAGGCGCTTACCATCTCTACCGCGCCAAGAAATACACCGACGTCCGGCTCGTGTTCGCCCCGGAGCGGCAGATCGCCTTCTTCGGCGGCGATGCCGACAATTTCGAGTACCCGCGCTACAACCTCGACATGTGCCTGTTCCGCGCCTACGAAAACGGCGCGCCGGCGAAGGTGCCCCACCACCTCGTCTGGGCCTCGGCGCCGGTGACCGAAGGGGAGGTGGTGTTCGTCTCGGGTCATCCCGGCCACACCGATCGGGCCAACACGATCCGGGAGCTGGAGGCGATGCGCGACCGGCAGATGCCCTGGTCGCTCGCCAACCTCAATCGCCTCGAGGTCCTCTACACCGCCTACGCCGGGCAGGGTCCGGAGCAGGCCCGGCAGGTCGCCGAGGATCTGTTCGGCGTGCAGAACTCACGGAAGGCCCGGTCCGGTGTCTACGCCGGGCTCCTCGATCCGCGGATCATGGCCGCGCGCCGCGGCGGGGAGGCCCGCGACCGGGCGAGCGTGGCGAAGCTGCCTGCCGCCCGCACCGGCAACCCCTACGACCGGATCGTCGAGGTCGAGAAGGATCTCGACGCGGTGGCACGCCGCCACGCGCTGCTCGAGGGGGGCCTGGCGTTCAACAGCAAGTTCTTCGCCAACGCCCGCACGATCCTCCGCGCCGCCGAGGAGCAGGCGAAGCCGAGCGGCGAGCGGCTCCGCGAGTTCCGCGACTCCAACCGCGAGTCGCTCGAGATGCAGCTGTTCTCGAAGGAGCCGATCCACGACGACCTCGAGATCGCCAAGCTCACCGACTCGCTGTCGTTCCTCGCGGCGACGCTCGGCGGGGCCGACGAGCTGGTGGAGAAGGTGCTGTCCGGGAAGTCGCCGCGGCAGCGCGCGACCGAACTGGTGCGCGGCTCGTTCCTCGGAACCCGGCCGACCGCCGCGGGCGCCGAGCCGGCCCGCGACACGCGCCGCGAACTCTACGACGCGGGGCTGAAGGGGGGCCGGGCCGCCGTCGAGAAGAGCGGCGATCCGATGGTCGTGCTCGCGGCCCTGGTCGATGCCGAGTCGCGCCGCCTGCGGGCGGTCGTCGAGAAGGCGGGTGAGGTGAAGCGGCAGGCCCACGGCGACATCACCCGGGCGCGGTTTGCCAGCGAGGGTGACGCCCTGTACCCGGACGCCACGTTCACGCTCCGCCTGGCGTATGGCACGGTCAAGGGCTACCGCCAGGACGGCCGCACCGTCCCCGCCCACACCACCTACGCCGGCCTCTTCGACCGCGCCGACGAGAAGCGCGAGACGCCCCCCTTCGACCTGCCGGCGCGGTGGCGCGAGAAGCGCGCCGACCTCGAGAAGGACGGCGCGTTCCTGCAGACGCCGTTCAACTTCGTCTGCACAGCCGACATCATCGGCGGCAACTCCGGCAGCCCCGTCGTCAACGCCCGCGGCGAGCTGGTCGGTCTGATCTTCGACGGCAACATCCACTCGCTCGTCCTCGACGTCGCCTACGACGACGCCCTGGCGCGGGCGGTCAGCGTCGACGCCGCCGGGATCCTAGCCGCCCTGGAGAAGGTCTACGGCGCCGCGGCGTTGGTGCGGGAGTTGCGCGGTGACGGATCGGCGACCCCGGCCGCCGCGGCGGCAGCCGGCTGGAAGCCGTTGTTCGACGGCGAGGCGCTCGGCGGCTGGCGGAGCACGGCGTTCGGGGGCGAGGGAGACGTGCGCGTCGAGGACGGCGCGATCCGCATCGGGATCGGCGCCGACATGAGCGGGATCACCTGGACCAAGGAGTTTCCCACGCAGCACTACGAGCTGGCCTGCGAGGCGCAGCGCGTCGACGGCAGTGATTTCTTCTGCGGCGTCACCTTCCCGGTCGGCGACGACCCCTGCAGCTTCATCGTCGGCGGCTGGGGCGGCGGAGTCGTCGGGCTGTCAAACATCGACGGCCGCGATGCCGCCCACAACGACACCACGTTGTTCCGCGAGTTCAAGAATGGCCGCTGGTACGCGATCCGCGTCCGGGTCACGCCGCAGCGCATCGAGTGCTTCATCGACGACGAGCAGGTCGTCTCCCAGGATCTCGAGGGGCGGACGATCTCGGTGCGGCCCGAGGTGATCCCCTCGAAGCCGCTCGGCTTCGCCACCTACGCCACCGCGGCGAAGCTGCGCGGGATCCGCTGGCGGGCGGTGCCGGAGGCGGGCAAGGAATGACGACGCCCCCCGATCCCGGGCCGCCCGACGGCGCCGCGCCCGACAAGCTGCGGCGGCGGATCGCCGCCGAGGCGGGCCGGATCCTCGGCAGCGCCGGCGACTCCCACCGCGCCCGGCTCCGGGCCGCGCGCCGCGTGGCCCGGGCCTGGGTGCCGGAGGAGCGGCTTCCCGACCATGGCGAGATCCGCCGTGCCGCCGGGGCCGAGCTGAAAAAAGCGGCCAGCGACCCGCCGGCCCTCGCCGGCGATCGATTCGACGACATCGCGGCGCTGGTGCGGATGCTCGCGTCGGTCAAGCAGGATCCGGTCAAGCATCCCGAGGGCGACGCGCTCGAGCACACGCTGCAGGTGTTCGAACTGGTTCGCGTCGAGCGTCCCTACGACGAGGAGCTGCTCACCGCGGCGCTGGTTTTCGACGTCGGCCGGGCGATCGACCGGGGCGATGCCGTGGCCGCGGCCCTCGCGGCGCTCGCCGGCCTGGTCACCGAGCGCACGCGCTGGTTCGTCGAATCTCTTCCCGCGGCGCGGTCCCGCGCCGCCGGCACGCTCGGCCACCGGGCCCGGCTCCGCCTCGAGGGCCATCCCGATTTCGCCGACCTCGAGCTGCTCGCCGAGGCCGACCGGCGCGGTCGCGTGCGCGGCGGCGCGAGCCCGTCGCTCGACGAGGCGATCGCTGCGGTCCGAGCGCTCGACGCCGAGAGCGTCGACTAATTCAGGTCGACGTCCCGGCGTCGACTAACCGAGGTCGACGTCCCGGCGTCGACTAACCGAGGTCGACGTCCCGGCGTCGACTAACCGAGGTCGACGTCCCGGCGTCGACTAACCGAGGTCGACGTCCCGGCGTCGACTAACCGAGGTCGACGTCCCGG
>VGZO01000034.1 GCA_016872555.1 Planctomycetota bacterium | reverse complement strand
TTCGGCGCGCGTCGGCGGTGTCGGCGTGCCGATCGCGGCTGGACCGGATGATTCGGTCGCCGGCATGGGGCTGTTCGTGTTCGGGAGTTGGCACCCCGGTGGCTGTCCGATGGCGTTCGCCGACGGTCATGTCGACGTGCTCGGCGCCGAGACCGACACCGACCTGCTCGGCCGGCTGTGCAACCGCCACGACGGTCAGGCCCGGTGAGCGTGCGCCCATGACCGGCCTGACGACACGCGCCGTGTGGCTGGGCCTGCTCGTCGCCGTGGTCGGCTGCGGTTCCGCCGATCGCCTCTGGCCGGCTGCAGGACGGGTGACGTTCGCCGACGGCACGCCGCTGGCGGGGGGCGTGATCGAATGCCGGCCGGCGAACGGTCCGGGACCGACGGCGCGCGGTGCGATCGCTGCCGACGGCCGGTTCTCTCTGGAGACCTCCGGCCGGCCCGGCGCCCGCGCCGGCAGCTACCGGGTGGTCGTTTTGCCGCCGCTGGTGGTGGGCCACGCCCCCCACGGCGCCGGCGTGGCAACGCGGTTCGGTGGGTTCGACTCGTCCGGACTTGGGCTCGAGGTGCCGCCCGGCGGAACCACGGCGCTGACGGTGGTCGTCGAGGCGGGGCGGTAGCGATCGTGCGGTCGCCTCGGCCGCAAGGCCGTCTGCCCCGGCTGCGGCTCGCCCCGGTTGGTCACGCTGTCCACGGCGGGTATCTTCCGGCGTCCCCATGGCCCGGACAGGCGGCCGGCCGTGGTGCCCCGATCGCCCCGGCGCCCTCGATCCCGCGCCGGCACCCCTGTGACTCCGCCGCCATGGACCTCCGGGCCTACCGTACCGACGGCTTCTGGGACGAGCTGTTCGACGAGCAGCTCCGCCCCCGCCCCGGTGCCGAGCAGCTCGTCCGCCGGCTCGCCAGCTTCTCACACGGCGAGCTCGCCGCCCGGCAACGCGCCGCCGACAAGATGCTGCTGACGATGGGCATCACGTTCAACGTCTACGGCCACGAGGCCGGGACGGAGAAGATCTGGCCGTTCGACATCGTGCCGCGGGTGATCGACGCGGTGGAGTGGGAGCGCATCGAACGTGGGCTGAAGCAGCGGATCCACGCCCTCAACTGTTTCATCGACGACCTCTACCACCGGCGCCGCATCCTCCACGACCGGGTCGTGCCGGAGTGGCTGATCGACTCGGCGAAGTCGTTCCGCGGCCCGTGCGCCGGGCTCACCCCGCCGCGCGGGGTGTGGTGCCACATCACCGGCACCGATCTCGTCCGCGGAGGCGACGGGGTGATGTACGTGCTCGAGGACAACCTCCGGACGCCGTCGGGGGTGTCGTACGTCCTCGAGAACCGCGAGGTGATGAAGCGCACCTTCCCGCAGCTGTTCGACGGGCAGCGGATCAGCCCGGTGGAGAACTACCCGGAGAAGCTGCTGGCGATGCTCGAATACGTCGCGCCCTCGCAGGCGCGCGATCCGACCGTCGTCGTCCTCACCCCGGGGATCTACAACTCGGCCTACTTCGAGCACAGTTTCCTCGCCCGGCAGATGGGCGTGGAGCTCGTCCAGGGATCGGATCTGGTGGTGGTCGACCGCGTCGTCCACATGCGCACGACCCGCGGGCTCGAACGAGTCGACGTGATCTACCGGCGGATCGACGACGACTTCCTCGACCCGCGGGTGTTCCGCCCCGATTCGCTCGTCGGCGTCCCCGGCCTGATGGAGGCCTACCGCGCCGGCAACGTCGCGCTGGTCAACGCCCCTGGCACGGGGATCGCCGACGACAAGGCGGTCTACGCCTACGTACCGAAGATCATCCGCTACTACCTCGGTGAGGACGCGATCCTCCCCAACGTCCCCACCTGGGTGTGCGGCGAGGAGGCGCAGTGCGCTCACGTCGTCGAACACCTGGCCGAGATGGTGGTCAAGCCGGCCAACGAATCGGGGGGCTACGGCCTGGTGATCGGCCCCCGGGCATCGGCCGCCGAGCTCGCCGAGTGCCGCGCGCGGATCCTGGCCAACCCGCGGAACTTCGTCGCCCAGCCGATGGTGGCGCTGTCGCGCGTGCCGACCGTGGTCGGTGACACTCTCGAAGGGCGGCACGTCGACCTTCGCCCGTTCATCCTCTACGGCGAGGAGATCTTCGTCCTCCCCGGCGGTCTGACGCGCGTGGCCCTGGTCGAGGGGTCGCTGGTCGTCAATTCCTCGCAGGGGGGCGGCAGCAAGGACACGTGGGTGGTCCACGGACCGGCCAGTCCCGCCGAGGCGTCGTCCACCACGGGGGGCGGGTAACCGATGCTCTCACGCGTCGCCGACAGCATCTACTGGATGAACCGGCAGATCGAGCGCGCCGAGAACGTCGCCCGGGCGACCGAGACGACGCTCGATCTGGCGCTCGAGGGGACGGTCGATCCGGGGAGGCTGTGGAACGCCCTGATCTGTGCCTTCGGCGACCAGGCCGGGTTCGCCGCCCGGCACGGCGCGGCCGATCAGTCCCGGGTCTTCGAGTTCCTCGCCTTCGACGCCGGCAATCCCAACTCGATCGATCGCTGCCTCCAGGCGGCGCGGGAAAACGCCCGGACGATCCGCGACCTGATCTCCTCGGCGATGTGGGAGGAGATCAACAAGTGCTACCTGATGGTCCGCGCCGCGGCCGAGGCGCACGACCGTGGCGGCAACCAGCGGGAGTTCCTCGACGAGGTCAAGCGCGCGAGCCAACTGATCACCGGGGTCACCGACGCGACGATGTCGCACGGCGAGGCCTGGCATTTCGCGCGGATGGGGCGGCTGGTGGAGCGGGCCGACAAGACCAGCCGTGTTCTCGACGTCGAGCATTTTTTCGGCCCGGTGGCCGTCGACGGCCGCGACGCGGTCCAGTGGTCGGCGGTGCTGGAGAGCGCCAGCGCCCTGGAGATGTACCGCAAGCAGTACGGCGCCGTGTCGCGGCGCAACGTCGCCGAGTTCCTCGTCCTCGATCGCCACTTTCCGCGGGCAATGCACTTCTGCCTGATCAAGGGGGAGGAGTCGCTGCTGGCGGTCACCGGAGGGATCAAGGGAAGCTACAGCACGCCCGCCGAGCAGCGTCTCGGCCGGCTCCGCGCCGAACTCGACTACGCCCACATCGACGAGATCCTCGCCGGCGCCGGCGGGCTGCACGACTGGATCGACGGCTTCCAGACCGATCTCAACGCCACCAGCGACGCGATCCACGCCACCTTCTTCGCGACGCCGCCGGGCGGTTGACGCACCGCGACCGTCCCGCACCTCAGCCCTCGCGCGAGTGCAGCCCGCACTCGGTCTTGGCCGTGCCGCTCCACCGGCCGGCGCGTTCGTCCTCGCCGTCGAGGACCGCACGCGTGCACGGTGCGCAGCCGATGCTCACGTAGCCGCGGTCGTGGAGGGGGTTGTAGGGGATGTCCTCGCGGACGATCAGCTCCCAGACGCGTGACTTGGTCCAGTTGGCCAGTGGCGAGACCTTGACGACGCCGAACTTCCTGTCCCAGCCGACGATCGGCGCCGCCTGACGATCGGTGCTCTGGTCGCGGCGGATGCCGCTCATCCAGGCATCGAACGACGTCAGCACGCGGCGGATCACCGCCAGCTTGCGGTCGCCGCAGCAGCGGTCGGGGGCGGTGCGGTAGAGGGGGCCGCCGTGGAGCCGCTCGTATTCGGCGACGGTCGTCGCCGGGCGCTCGAGGGCGACCTCGATCCCGTAGCGGCGCGCCAGCCGGTCGCGGAGCGCGAGTGTCTCGGGAAATTGGTACCCGGTCTCGAGATTGAAGACGTGCGTCCGCGGCGCGACCTGGGCCAGCCAATGGATGATCACGCAGCCTTCGGGGCCGAACGCGGTGGCCATCGTGAGCCGCGTCCCGAAGCGCTCGGCGGCCCAACGGATGATCTCCGGTGGCTCGGCCGCCTCGAGGCTGCGGGTCGCCTCGGCCAGTTCCTCGAGCAGTCCGGGCTGCGGCTGCCGGGGAGTGTCGGCGGGATCGGCATCGGCCATCGGGGGAGCGTCCACACGTCGCGGGCCGGCAGGCACGGCGGCCGGCCCGGCAGGTGCGGCCCGGCACCCACAGCCCAAGCTAGTTGCTTCCCGCCGGCGTTGCGACTCCGGTTCTCGGCGGCTTCCGGCGGGCGGGGCCGACGGGGGTTTTCCCGGGGCCCGCCGGCGGGGAAGCTACCGGCCGGTCGAGGCCGTCGGCGAGACGGCCCGCGGGGTGCACGCCGGGGAACCGGCGGCCGGACGGCTGGCACGGCGACGGGAGAATTCCATGGCTCGCAAGGTGGCGCTGGCGATCGATCTCGGCGCGTCGGGCGGCCGGGTCGTGTCGGGCGCGTTCGACGGCAGGCTCCTCGAGCTCGAGGAGATCCACCGCTTCGACAACGGCCCGGTCGCGTTCGGCGGGCAGTTGGTCTGGGACATGGTCCGCCTCTGGCAGGAGGTCGTCACCGGCCTACGGGCCGCGGCGGACCGCCACGGCGGCAGCGTCGCGACGATCGGCGCCGACACCTGGGGGGTCGACTACTCGTTCCTCGCGCCGGCCGGGGAGCTGCTCGCCAATCCGGTCTGTTATCGCGACCCGCGCACCGTGGGGATGTTGGCCGTAGCCGAAAGGACCGTGCCGCGCGAGGAGATCTTCGCCGCCACCGGCCTGCAGTTCATGGAGATCAACACCCTCTACCAGCTCCTCGCCCTCCATGCGGCACGGTCTGACGTCCTTGCCGCCGCCGGCCGGCTGGTGATGATTCCGGACATCGTCCATTGGCTGCTCACCGGCACGGCCTCCAACGAGCGGACAAACGCGACGACGACGCAGTGCTTCGACCCGCAGGCTGGCGACTGGGCACGCGAGATGCTCGGGCGCTTCGGCCTGCCCGGGAGGATCTTCCATCCGGTCTTCGAGCCCGGCACCGACCTCGGTCCGCTGCGCGGCACGGTCGCTGACGAAACTGGCCTCGACGCCGTGCGGGTCGTCCTCCCCGGTACCCACGACACCGCCAGCGCCGTCGCGGCTGTGCCGGCGACCGACCCGCCGTCGAGCCGCCCCGACTGGTGCTACGTCAGCCTCGGCACCTGGGCGCTGGTCGGCGTCGAACTCGACCGGCCGATGGTCACGCCCGCCTGCCGCGAGCTGAACTTCACCAACGAGGGGGGCGTCGGCGGGACGACGCGGCTGCTGAAAAACGTCTGCGGGCTGTGGCTCGTGCAGCAGTGCCGGGAGGCGTGGAAGCGGGCCGGCACGGAGTGGAGCTGGGACCAGCTCACGGCGCTGGCCGGCGAGGCGCCGGCCCTGGTGACGCTCGTCGATCCCGACCATCCCGCGCTGATGGCCCCCGCCGACATGCCCGAGGCGATCCGTCGGGTGGCGCGCGAGAGCGGCCAGCCGGTGCCGGAGTCGACGGCGGCGGTGGTGCGCTGCGCCCTGGAGAGCGTGGCGGCGGCGATCCGCCGCCGTCTGGCCGAGGTCGAGCGACTCGTGGGACGCCGCCCGGGCAGGATCCACGTCGTTGGCGGCGGCGTGAAAAACCGGCTGCTGTGCCAATGGATCGCCGACGCCACCGACCGGGAGGTCCTCGCCGGGCCTGTCGAGGCGACGGCGATCGGCAACGTGCTGGTGCAGCTGCTCGCCACCGACGGGATCGTCGACCTGCGGGCGGTCCGCGCCGTGGTCCGTGACAGCTTCGAGATCGAGCGCTACCAGCCGCGCCACGCACGGGCCTGGAACGACCGGCTCGCGGCCGGTTGACCGCGGTGCGTCAGGCGACCTGCATCTGCCGCGCCGGCCGCTTCCGCACGGTGCCGTGCTCGACCTCGAGGATCGTGTCGGCGAGGGCCAGCGTGCTGGCCCGGTGGGTGATCATGATCACCGTGCGGTTAAAGACGTAGGCGGCCAGGGCCGCGTGGATGAGGCGCTCGCTCTCGACGTCGATCTGGCTGGTGGCCTCGTCGAGAACGAGGATCTCGGCGTCGCGGAGGAACGCCCGTGCCAGGGCGATCCGCTGGCGCTGGCCGCCCGAGAGGCGGAAGCCGTTGGGGCCGACCATCGTCCGGTAGCCATCGGGGAAGTCGGCGATGAACTCGTGGGCGTGGGCGCGCTTGGCGGCCTCGACGATCTCCCCCTCGGTGGCATCCCAGCGGCCGTAGCGGATGTTGTAGAGGATCGACTCGTTGAACAGCTCGGTCTGCTGGGTGACCAGCGCGATCCGCCCGCGGAGGTCGGCCAGCGCCAGGTCGGTGAGGGGCACGTCGTCGATGAGGACACGTCCCGCGGTCGGATCGTAGAACCGGCAGATGAGGTTGATCAGCGTGCTCTTGCCACCGCCGTTGGGCCCGACGATCGCCACCCGCTCGCCGAACGGGATCGAGATGTTCACGCCGGCGAGGACGGTGTCGATCTGGTCGTAGCTGAACGAGACGTTCTCGAGGCGGATCTCGCGGTGGGGGCGGGGGAGCTGCCGCGGGCTGGCCGGCTCGGCGAGCCGCGACGGCGTGTCGAGCAGCGGATAGAGCGACTGGGCTCCGACGATCCCGACGTTGACCCCGGTGAACACGCCCGACAGCTTGCGCACCGGGTCGCTGGCTCCGATCAGCATCCCGAAGAAGACCATGATCCCCGGCACGGTCATCGGCCGCTCGGTCATCGGGATCCCGAAGATCTCGGTCTGCTGGTTGATCACCAGCCACGCGCCGACGGCGATGCTCGTCGCCACCATGCCGATGCCGAGAATCTCGGTGATCGGATTGGCCAGCGCGAAATAGAACGTGTGCCACATCCCGGCGCGCATCACGTCGCGGGTGCAGGCACGGAACTTGTCGCGCTCGAAGCCCTCCATCGTGTAGGCCTGGACGGTGAGGACGTTGTTGAGAGCCTCGAGGAGGACGTGGTGGAACCCCATCGACCGCGACAGGATCCGCTTCGAGACGCCGCGGATCCGCCGGTTGAGCCAGACCATCAGGAAGCCCACCAGAGGGGCGAGCGTGAGGCACGCCAGGGTGAGCTGCCAGGAGATGCAGAACGCCCCGGCGAGGCAGGCGATGATCTTCAGCGGCTCGGTGATCGCCCCGCCGAACACGCTGGTGATGCCACTGGCGAGCATGTCGGAGGTGCCGGTCACCTGTGCCATGAATCCGGCCGAACCGTTGCGCATGAACTGCGTGCGGTCAAGGGCCAGCGCCTTGTCGAATACCTTGAGGCGGATGTCGCGGCTGATGTTCATCGCCACCCAGGCGACCAGCAGCGTCGAGGTCATCAGCAGGGCGTGCTTGACGAACGTGCTGACGACGACGAACGAAACCACCCACAGCACCGTGGTGAACGGATCGACGGGGAGGAAGCGGTCGAGCCAGGGGGCGAGGTGCATTGAGCTCGCGACCACCGCCTCGTCGCTGCGGACTGCCAAGGCGAATCGCTCGCGCTGCCGGCGCAGCTCGGCGGCTTCGGCTGGCTCGGTGGCGATCCGGGCGTCGAGCGCGGCGACCGCCGCACTCGACCGTTCGATGCCCTCGCGGGTGGTCGCGATCCGCTTGGCGTTCCAGGACTGGAGCGAGTCGCCGTTGAGCGTGACTTCGATGATCGGGAACAGAGCCGCGATGTTCGCCCCCCAGAGGCTGGCGACTCCCGCCGAGCAGAGGAACGAGGCGATGAGGAACGGCCACATCCGACCGGCATCGCGCAAGGCGCGCACGAACGTTCCCATCGGCGGTTTGGTCCCCGGACGTGGCGGAGTGGTGTCCACGAGAGAATCGGTCCGCAGCGGCCCGAACCGCACGGCGGGCCGCCGTCGGACCGGAAGGGAAAACTGGGGCGAACAGTCAAACAGGGCTGCCGGGCCAAACGAGCGGACGTCTGCGGCCGGCAGGCCGTTGCGGCGGGGGAGACTAGAGCGGAGAAGGACGGCGGACAAGGTCAGCCAGAGGCGGCCGACTCGTCGCGGTCGGCCCGGTTTACCCCGCTTCCCCGGTCGTGTGACCGACGCGTCGGAAGGTCGGTTCCGTCGTCGCTCCGCACTACCGCCTTCCGATGTGGAGCTCGGCCGCCAGCAGCGTGTTGGCCAGGAGCATCGCCACCGTCAACGGGCCGACACCCCCGGGCACCGGCGTGATCGCCCCGGCGACCGCGGCGACGGCGGGGAAGTCGACGTCGCCGACGAGACGTGATCCGGTCGGCGTTTCGACGCGATTGATGCCGACGTCGATCACCGTCGCACCGGGCTTGACCATCTCGGCGGTGATCAGGCCGGGCCTCCCGACTGCAGCGACGAGGATGTCGGCGGTGCGGCAGTGCTCGGTGAGGTCGGTGGTGTGGCTGTGGCAGATCGTCACCGTGGCGTCGCCCCCCGGCCCTCGCGATGCCAGGAGCAGGGCGAGCGGCTTGCCGACGATGTCGCTGCGGCCGACGATCACGGCACGACGGCCGGCGGTGGCGATCCCGGCATCGACGAGGAGCCGCTGGACCCCGGCTGCGGTGCAGGGGATGAACCGGGGGCGCCCCTGCGACAGCAGCCCGGCGTTTTCCGGGTGGAAGCCGTCCACGTCGCGGTCGGCAGGAACCGCGTCGAGGACCGCGAGGGTGTCGACGTGGCGCGGCAGCGGCAATTGGACGAGGATTCCGTCCACCGGGCCGTGGCTGCCGCGGGCGATCCCGGAGACGAGCGCGACCAGCGCGGCGGTGTCGGCGGACCCGGCGACACCGACGACGTCGGCGTCGATCCCGACGCGCGCCGCGGCCCGGGCCTTGGCGGCGACGTACGAGGCGCTGGCCGCGATCTCACCGACGAGCACGACAACCAGCCTCGGCGCCCGCCCCGCGGCCGTGATGAACGCTGCCACCTCGTCGCTCAGCGACTCCTCGATCGCGCCGGCCAGTGCCTTGCCGTCGAGGATTCGGGCGGGCATCACTCGGCTCCGATCCAGCGGCGGTAGCGGGCATCGACGGCAGCCGTCGTGGCGTCACCGTCGTGGAGGATGACCAGATAGCGGAACGTGAGGGACTTCCCGGCGGGGATCGTGTGGTCGCCGCTCCCCTTCTCGGCGCCGCTGAAATCGTGGGCGCCGAACGGGTTGGCGGCGAACAGGCCGTAGTCGCGCGCGTGCCACCAGGTGGGATGGCGCAGGTTCGTGGGGTGGTCGAACATCGCGATCCCGACGACGCGGCCGTCGATCGTCCCCGAGTAGTCGACCCACCGGGCGCGCTTTCCCCAGGCGGCGGCGTTCTCCTGCCCCTCGGAGTTGACAATCCTCCCCGCCGCCCCCTGCGAGCCATTGGCGTCCTTCGGTTGCAGCTCCGTGGCGACGCGGATCGCCATCGTGCCCTCCTTGGTGTCGCCGAGCGTCACCGAACCGTGGTCGGCGCGGAGCGTGACCGTGATCTCGATCGACCGCGACGTCTCGTCGGCGGCGAACACGTAGCTCCGCTCGTCGGAGCAGACCGCGGCCCCGTCGGGACCAAACCAGTCGTTGACCGAACTGACGGTGACCGGCTGATCGCCACCGCTGCTGGCCCCGAGCTCACGCGCCACGATGCGGGGAATCGGGTCGGCGCCGGCCGGCGGCGGCCAGGGACCCTTTGCCTTGCCCCAGAAGTCGATGCCGTTGACGGCGCCATGCGTGAACCAAAGGGATTCGTGGTGCGGATGGTCGTGGGCCTCGCCGGCGACACCCTCCTCGAGCGGCCAGGCGCGGGAAAGGCGCTCGCCGTGGGGGCCGACGAGCGGGAACAGGACCGGTTTGGCACGGCCTCCGCTGTGGTATTCGGCCACCGGCTCGCCGTCGGCGAGGATCCGGAACCCGTCGGGTTTCGGTTCGTTTTCGGGGATCGCCACGAAGGTCATCGTCGCCCGGCGGACGGGGAGGCGGGCTTCGGCGGCCGGCGACGGGCCGGCGAGGGAGAGGGTGACGAGGGCGGCGACGGCGGCGCTCGGGAGGCGGGGCAGGGTGTGCGTCATGGGTCGGTGCTCCCGGAGTCGTCGGTCGCGGGAGCCGCGCCACGGCTCTCCTCTTCGATCATGAACTGCATCCGCAGCTGGTGCTGGACCTCGTCGAGCAGCCGGCGCTCGTCGGGGGTGAGGTTGCCGGTGGTCTTCTCCTCGAGCACGGCGAGCATGTCGATGAAGTGGCGGGCCGCGCCGAGGTTCTTCATCGCCTGCCTGGTGATCGGATTGGGGATCCTGCCCAGCGCCATCAGCGCCTGTGTGAACAACGAGTGGACGAGGAACTCGAAGCTCGCCGGCGGTGCGCCGCGGTCGGTGGCATCAGGGTCCACGGTGGTCTCCATGCTCGAGGTTGGGCAAGGCAGGGCTCGGGTGATCACCCGTGATGACGCATGATCAGGACTCGGCCACCCAGGCGCTGCCGGCATGGCGCTCGACCGCGGCGGCGACGAGCCCGGCGAACAGCGGGTGGGCGGCGGTCGGCTTGCTCTTGAACTCGGGGTGGAACTGCACGGCGACGAACCAGGGGTGGTCGGCGAGCTCGACGATCTCCACCAGCCCCCCATCAGGGCTCGTGCCGGCGATCACCAGCCCCGCCTCCTCGAGGACGGAGCGGTATTTCATGTTGAACTCGTAGCGGTGCCGGTGGCGTTCGGTGATCCGCGTCCGCCCGTAGGCGGCGGCGGAGCGCGAACCCTCGGCCAGTTCCGCCGGTTGCGCGCCGAGCCTCATCGTGCCCCCCTTGTCGGTCACCGACCGCTGCTCGTCCATCAGGCAGATCACCGGATGGGGTGTGGAGCGGTTGAATTCGGTCGAGTGGGCGTCGGTCAGGCCGGCGCCGTTGCGGGCCAGCTCGATCACGGCGCACTGCATCCCCAGGCAGATGCCGAGAAACGGCAGACGCCGGCGCCGGGCGAAGCCGATCGCCTCGACCTTGCCTTCGATCCCGCGCTCGCCGAAGCCGCCGGGGACGACGAGCCCGTCGAACCCGGCGAGGAGCCGCTCCGCCCCCTCGCGCTCGATGTCCTCGCTCTTGATCGGCTGGACACGGACCTGCGTGCGGTGGGCGATGCCGCCGTGGTCGAGGGCCTCGTAGATGCTCTTGTAGGCGTCGCGGTGCTCGGCGTACTTGCCGACCAGGGCGATCGACACCTCGTGTTCCGGATTGCGGAGCCGGTGGAGGATCTCGTGCCACTCGTCGAGATCGGCAGGGGGCGCCTGGCGGCCGAACCGGCGCAGGACGAGGTCGTCGATCCGGTTGGACTGGAGCGACAGCGGGACCTCGTAGATCGAGAAATCCTTGTCGCGCTCCTCGATCACGGCGTCGAGGGGAACGTTGCAGAACAGCGCGATCTTCTCACGGTCGGAGGTGTCGAGGGGGCGCTCGGTGCGGCAGACGAGGACGTCGGGCTGGATCCCGATCTGCCGGAGGATCCCCACCGAATGCTGCGTCGGCTTGGTCTTCAGCTCCCCCGCCGCCTTGAGGTAAGGCACGAGCGTGAGGTGGATGAACATGCAGTTTTCGCGCCCGACCTCGAGCGGAATCTGGCGGATCGCCTCGAGGAACGGCAGGCTCTCGATGTCGCCGACGGTTCCGCCGATCTCGGTGATCACCAGATCGGTGTCGGGGCCGGCCAGCGCCTTGATCACCTCCTTGATCTCGTTGGTGATGTGGGGGATGACCTGGACCGTCTTCCCGAGGAACTCCCCGCGACGCTCCTTGTTGATCACCGACAGGTAGATCTGCCCGGTGGTGTAGTTGCAGGCCCGGGTCAGGGGCGTCGAGGTGAAACGCTCGTAGTGGCCGAGGTCGAGGTCGGTCTCGCTGCCGTCGTCGAGAACGTAGACCTCGCCGTGCTGGTAGGGGCTCATCGTCCCCGGATCGACGTTGATGTAGGGGTCGAGTTTCTGCATCCGCACCCGCAGGCCCCGTGATTCCAGGAGCATGCCGATGCTGGCGCTGGTGAGCCCCTTGCCGAGGGAGCTGACGACCCCGCCGGTCACGAACAGATGCCGCGTCATGCCTGGGCTCTCCTCCTCGCCTCCCTGCGTGCCGCGGTCGCTGCCGCGGTGGCCGCCCATCGACCGCCCGATTGAACCAGTGGCTTCCAGGGTGGTCAATCGCCCGCCCGCGCCCGCCGCGGTGTAGAGTGGGAGGATGACGATCCTGCCCGACGACATCACCGCCGCCCCGCCGCAGGCGACCGGGAACCTCCGGATCCGCAGCCTCGAGCCGCTGGTGCCACCGAGCCGGCTGGCGGCCCTCCTGCCGCTCGACAATGCCGCCACGGAGACGATCCTGGCGGGCCGGCGGGCGGTGGAACGCGTCCTCGCCGGCGCGGACCGGCGGCTGATCGCCGTGGTCGGTCCCTGCTCGATCCACGATCCCGAAGCCGCCCGCGACTATGCCCGGCGCCTGGCCGACATCGCCGGCCGGATCGCCGACCGGGTCCTCGTGGTGATGCGCGTCTACTTCGAGAAACCGCGGACCACCGTGGGCTGGAAGGGGCTGATCAACGACCCGCACCTCGACGATTCGTTCGACGTCGCCGCCGGGCTGCGCCTGGCCCGCGGGCTGCTCATCGAGATCGCCCGCCTCGGCCTGCCGACGGCGACCGAGTTTCTCGAGCCGATCACGCCGCAGTACATCGCTGACACGATCGTGCTCGGGGCGATCGGCGCCCGTACGACCGAGTCGCCGACGCACCGGCAGATGGCCAGTGGCCTGTCGATGCCCGTCGGCTTCAAGAACTCGACCGACGGGTCGCTCCAGGCCGCCGTCGACGCGATGCAGTCGGCCCGGGCACCGCACAGCTTCCTCGGCATCGACAACCAGGGGGGGACGTGCGTCGTCTCGACGCTCGGCAACCCCTGGGGGGTGCTGATGCTCCGCGGCGGCCGGTCGGGGTCGAACTACGCCCCCGAGTTCCTCCACGAGGCGCGCACGCGGCTCGAGGCGGTCGGGCTGCCGGCGCGGATGATCGTCGACTGCAGCCATGCCAATTCCGGGAAGGACCATCGCCGGCAGTCGATCGTGTGGCGCGACGTCCTCGCCCAACGCGTCGCCGGCGACCGCTCGATCGTCGGGATGATGCTCGAGAGCAACATCCACCCCGGCAGCCAGCCGGTGTCTGCCGATCGCGGGCGCCTCGCCTACGGCGTGTCGATCACCGACGGCTGCATCGGCTGGGACGAGACGGCGCTGCTCCTCGGCGAGGCCCATGCCGGCCTCGGGTCGGCCTCGTGACCGTGGTGTGATCGTCCCCGGTGGCGCGTTCGACACCACCCCACCGGCTGACTGCCGACCGTGCGGATCAGGCGGGCGATGACGGTCGCGGTCAGTTTGCCGGGCCACGATTGCGGGGCTAGTCTCGACCTGAGGCGGAGAAGGCGGGGTGCTCGCGGCCGTGCGCGGGACCGGTTCCCTCTCCCCATGGTCCCCGCCCGACGCTTCCGCCATGACCAAGCCGGATGATTCGCCGGCCTTCGCCGCCGAAGCGGGGGAGCTGATCGGAAAGATCGGTCTGGAACTGGCCTTCGTCACCCCCGGGCAAGCGGCCTCGGCCGCAGTCCTCGACGACCTGTTCGCCGAATTGCTCGTCCTGCTCCCTGCCACGGCCCCGGCGGCACTGGTCGACGGCGTGACCGCCGCCGCCGAGCGCCTCGCCTCGGTCGCCGGCGGGGGCCAGCGTCCCTCGGCGGCGACGATCGCCCTGCTTGGCGACTGGCTGCCATGGTGCGAGGAGGCGATCGCCTCATGGAGCGCGGGGCGCACGATCACCCCCTGGGCTCCGCCCACTGCGGACGCGGGCGCTGCGGTGCCGGCCGAACCGGTCGCCGCGCGGCCGCCGGTGTCTCCCGCTCCCTCTCCGCCGCCTGTCGCGCCCCCGGCCGCCCTCCCCGACCTGCCCGAGATGGCGGTCGACGTCGTGCCGCCTGACGCCGACCCCGACCTCCTGCCGCTGTTTTGCGCCGAGGCAGAGGATCTGCTCCGCGAGATCGAGCAGGGTGTGCTGGTGCTGGAGACCGATCCGACCGATGGCGCGCAGCTCGCCGCGCTGTTCCGCGCGTTTCACACGTTCAAGGGGAACGCCGGGGTGATGAAGCTCGGCGTGATCCAGCAGCTCACGCACGAGCTCGAGTCGCTTCTTGACGGTGCCCGGCGTGGGCAGCTCGTCCTCGGCCGCGAGGCGATCGGCGTGATCCTCGCCGGGGCGGATGTCCTCGAGCGGTTCGTCGCCGAACTGGGGGCCCAGGCCGCGGGGAGCCGTCCCCGCGGGGCACTGTCGCTCCCCGTTCCGGCGGTCATCGAGGGGGCGCGGCTGGCGATGCTCGCCGCCCCGTCGGCTCCGTCGGCCGCTCCCGCCGTGGCGGCCGTGCCGCAGGTTGCCGCAGCCGTCGCGCCGCAGCCTGCCGCGGCCGTCGCGCGCGGCGGCGCGGCTCCGCCACCTGCGGCCACTGCCGTGCCGGCCGTGCCCGCGCCCGCGGTCGTCGTGCCGGAGCCGCAACCCGCTGCGGCACCAGCTCCCGGGCGCGCCGCGTCCCGCGCTGCCGGCGGGGCGATCGTCCGCGTCGACACCCACAAGCTCGACAGCCTCATCGATCTGGTCGGCGAGCTGGTCATCGCCCAGTCGATGGTCGTGCAGCATCCCGACATGGTGGCATCGGGTGACTCCGACCTGTCGCGTGCCGTGGGCCAGCTCCGCGGCATCACCTCCGACCTCCGCCGGACGGCGATGGCCCTGCGGATGGTGCCGATCAGGGCGACGTTTCAGAAGATGGCGCGCCTCGTCCGGGATCTGGCCGTGCAGCAGGGCAAGGAGATCCAGCTCGTGCTCGAGGGGGAGGATACGGAGCTCGACCGCACCGTCGTCGACGACCTCTCCGATCCACTCGTCCACATGATCCGCAACTCCGCCGATCACGGGATCGAACCGCCTGAGGAGCGCGCCCGCGCCGGCAAGCAGCGCTGCGGGACGATCACGCTCCAGGCGTTTCACCAAGGGGGCTACATCGTCATCCGGATCGCCGACGACGGCCGCGGACTGTCCCCCGAGCGGATCCGGCGCAAGGCGGAGGAGCGGGGCATCGTGTCCTCGACCGCGGCCCTCGACCGCCGCGAGATCCTCGAGCTGATCTTCGCCCCTGGTTTCTCCACCGCCGAGACGGTCACCGACCTGTCGGGGCGCGGCGTCGGAATGGACGTGGTGCGGCGGACGATCGCCGGCCTGCGCGGGAAGATCGAGATCGATTCCTCGGTCGGCTCCGGGACGACGTTCACGCTCTCGGTACCGCTGACACTGGCGATCATCGAGGGGCTGCTCGTCGGTGTCGCCGGGGAGCGCTACGTGATCCCCACGCTGTCGGTGCGCGAGAGTTTCCGGCTCCAGCCCGGCATGGTGAGCACGGTCCATGGCCGCGGCGAAATGGTCATGGTCCACGGCCGGCTGATGCCGCTGTTGCGGCTGCGTGGCCGCCTCGGCACCGCAGCCGAGGCGACAGCGTCGCGCGCGGCCGGCGCGGACGACGGGGTGGTCGTCGTCGTCGAAGCGGGGGCAGACGTCCGCTGCCTTCTCGTCGACGAACTGATCGGCAAGCAGGAGGTCGTGATCAAGGACCTCGGGGAGATCTTCCGTGACCGCACCGACTTCGCCGGCGCGGCGATCCTCGGCAACGGTCGGGTGGGGTTGATCCTCGACGTGGCGGCGCTGGTGCAGCTCCGGGGACGGCAGGGGGAGGCGGCCGCCTGAACCGCGGCCGGGAATCATGACCGACAGGGAACCGGATGCCCAGGCGGCTGCCGCGCCGGGGAAGTACCTCACCTTCACGCTCGGCGACGAGTCGTACGGGATCACCGTCGCTGTCGTCCGGGCGATCATCAAGCTCTGCCCGATCACGCCGGTCGCCGGCATGCCGCCGTACGTCAAGGGGGTGATCAACCTCCGCGGCAAGGTGATCCCCGTCGTCGACCTGCGGACGCGCTTCGGCCTACCGCCGCGGGCCGACGACGAACGGACGCTGGTGATCGTCACCGCCCTGCCGACCCTCTCCGGAGGCGCGCGGTTGCACGGCGTGATCGTCGACCGCGTCGACGAGTTGGCGACGTTCACCGCCGCCGACATCGAGCCGACTCCCGACTTCGGCGGAGCCATCGACATCCGCTTCATCCAGGGCATGGCAAAGTCCGGCGACCGGGTCACGGCGCTGGTCGACCTGGAGGGCATCGCCGCGGCCGAGATCGCCGCCCCGGGCCCCGAGCCGATCGCCCCGCGTGCCACGCCCGCATCCCCCGCCTGACACCCTCCTCCCACCCCGCTGGAACGTCGCCATGATCACCTGGACCATCCCCCGCCGCCTCGCCGCCGCGTTCACCGTGCTCGTGCTGCTGACGCTCCTCCTCGGCCTGGCCGGGCTGTGGCGCTTCGTCACCCTCGCCGACCGGATCACGAGCCCGAAGGATGGTCTCGCCGCCAACATCATCCCGTCGATCGCGACCCTCAACGAGATCAGCACGCTGACTACGAGGGTCCGTCGCGTGGCGCAGCGGAGCATCGGGTTCGAGAAGGGCTCGGCGGAATTCCAGGCGGAGGTCGCGGCACTCGACAAGGCCCGGGCCGACGGCGACGCCTTGTGCGGAAAGTACGAGGCGATGATCTCCGACGACCGGGATCGGGAACTGTTCACGAAGGCCGCGAGCGCCCGCAGCAAGCTGCTCGCCGAGGTCGATGCGATGATGGAGTTGATCAGGGAAGGCAAGGCGAGCGACGCCGGTTCGGCTCTCATCACCAAGGTCGACCCGGTCCTCGAGCGGCTCCTCGATGCTTATCGTGAATCTTCCGAATACAACAAGTCGTTCGCTGAGCGTGTCGCCAGCGACGCGACCGCTGCCGTGCGGCAGGGCTACTGGCTGCTCGGGTCGGGGATGGCGCTTTCCGCCTTGCTCGGCGCACTCTTGGGATGGCTGAGCAGCCGCGGGGTCAGCCAGGCGCTCGGGGGCGTGAGCGCGTCGCTCGAGAAGGGGGCGGCCCAGACGAGTGCCGCCGCCGGACAGCTCTCGTCGGCCAGCCAGGAGCTCGCCGCCGGCGCCAGTGAGCAGGGGGCGAGCGTCACCGAGACCAGCGCCGCACTCGAGGAGATGTCGGCGATGATCCGCAGCACCGCGGGCAACGCCGAGAAGGCGAAGGCCTTCGCCGGCCAGGCGCGGGCCGCCGCCGAGACGGGGGTGCGGACGATGGCGGAGATGACCGCGGCGATGCGCGCCATCGAGCAGTCGAGTGCCGACGTCGCCAAGATCGTGAAGAACATCGACGAGATCGCCTTCCAGACCAACATCCTCGCCCTCAACGCCGCCGTCGAGGCGGCCCGCGCCGGTGAGGCCGGGGCCGGGTTCGCGGTCGTCGCCGACGAGGTCCGCTCGCTCGCCCAGCGCAGCGCCGCGGCGGCCAAGGAGACGGCGTCGCGGATCGAGACGGCGATCGCCAACAGCCGCCAGGGCTCGGCCAACTCGGCCCGGGTCGGCGAGTCGCTCGAGGAGATCGTGGACAAGGTCCGCTCGGCCGACGGGCTGGTCGCCGAGATCGCCACCGCGGCGCGCGAGCAGGCCCAGGGGATCGACCAGGTGACGCTGGCGATGACCCAGATGGACAAGGTCACGCGCGACACCGCCGCGACCGCCGCCGAGAGCGCGGGTGCCGCCGAGGAGCTATCCGGGCAGGCCCGGGGCCTCGAGGACACGATCCGCTTCCTCCGCTCGCTGATCCGCGCCGACGTGGTCTCCCGGGCCCCGGCCGCACCGGCGGCCCGCAGCCTCGCCACTGCGCCCGCGGCTCACGGACGGGCGCGACTGTCTCCACTTCCACGACAACTGCCGGCGCCGCGGATCCCGATGCCGAGCGATAACCGCGCCGCCGTCGACGCCGAGGATCGGCACTTCACCGAGTTTTGACCGTCGCAGTGCCCCGGTGGGGGTTCCGGTGCGCGCGGAAGCGCGCCGTTCCGCCGGCCGGTGCGTAGGATCGCTACGGAGGCACGACGGTGGCGAGGAAGGATTCCGCGACGATGGTCGGACCGGTTGAAATCCTGCTGACGCCGGAGGCGTTCGCCTGGCTCTCCGAGCTGATCTACCGGCGCAGCCGGATCTGCCTCGGCGAGGACAAACGCGTGCTCCTCGCCAGCCGCCTCGGGCAGCGGCTCCAATCGCTCGGCCTGGCGACCTACGAGGACTACTGCCACCTGCTGGCGGCCGCCGGTGACGACGAGGTGGCGGAGTTGATCGACCTCGTGTCGACCAACCACACCCGGTTCTTCCGTGAACCGGTCCACTTCGAGCTGCTCCGCGGGATCCTCCCCGACCTCGCCCGAAGGGCGCTCGGCGCGGGGCGGTCGCTGTCGCTGTGGAGTGCGGCCGCCTCGTCGGGTGAGGAGGCCTACTCGATGGCGATCGTCCTCGCCGAATCGGCGGCGGAGCGCCCGGCGGTGGGATGGACGATCGAGGCCTCCGACATCTCACGGCGGATGCTCGACCGCTGCCGGATGGGGATCTACGAGCTCAAGCGACTCCAACTTCCGGACGGTGCCTGGCGCGGCCGCTACTTCCTCCGCGGGTTCGGCGAACGGGAGGGATTGGCGCGCGTCAAGCCGGCACTGCGCCGCCGGCTCTCGGTCCGTCAGGTGAACCTGTTCCAGGACCGCTATCCCGTTCCCCCGGGACAGGACGTGATCTTCTGCCGCAACGTGATGATCTATTTCGATCAGCCGTCGCGGGCCGCGCTGCTCACCCGGCTCACCGAGCAGCTCGCTCCCGGGGGGTACCTGTTCGTCGGGCACACCGAGAGCCTCACCGGGATTCCCCACACGCTCGAATCCTGCGGGCCGAGCGTCTACCGGAGGCCCGGGTGACCCGGTCGGCATCGATGCCCACTGCCCCTCCCCAGCCACCGGCGCGGATCAAGGTGCTCGTCGTCGATGACTCGGCGCTCGTCCGCGAGGCGATCAGCGCGGCGTTGTCGCGCGATCCGGCGATCGACGTCGTCGGTACCGCTTGCGATCCCTACGTCGCCCGCGAGAAGATCCTCCGCCTCGATCCCGACGTGATCACGCTCGACATCGAGATGCCACGGATGGACGGGCTGACGTTCCTGCGGATCCTCATGAAGCACCACCCGCTGCCCGTGGTGGTGGTCAGTTCGCTGGCCCAGCAGGGGTCACAGGTGGCGCTGGAGGCGCTCGAAGCCGGCGCCGTCGACGTGCTCGCCAAGCCGAACGGCACGATGTCGGTCGGTGATCTGGCCGGCCGCCTCGCCTACCATGTCAAGGCCGCGGCGGCGGCGGGGAGCGGCCTGGCGGCCCGGCGCCGTCGTTCCACCGGCGACGCCGCGGCGCTGCCGCCGGCGACGGCCTCTGTCTCCGCCAACGATCCGCGGCAGTTGGTCGTGATCGGTGCCTCGACCGGTGGCGTCGAGGCGCTGCGGCAGGTCCTCCCCCGGCTGCCCACCGGGTTGCCACCGATCGCCGTCGTCCAGCACATCTCGGCGACCTTCTCCGCGGCGGTCGCGGCCCGCCTCGACGAATTGGCGGCCATCCGGGTCGTCGAGGCGGTCGACGGCATGCGGCTCGAGCCCGGCTCGTGCGTCATCTCCCCCGGCGACGTCCATCTGGCCGTGACCTGGCAGGGGGATGCCCACCGCGTGAAGCTCGTCCACAGCCCGCCGATCCACCACTGCCGTCCCGCGGTCGACGTGCTGTTTCGCGCCGCGGCCGAAGCCGGCGGCGCGCACGTCGTCGGCGTGCTCCTCACCGGCATGGGAAGCGACGGCGCGCTGGGGATGGAGGCGATCCGGCGTGCCGGTGGGCGGACGATCGCCGAGGCCGAGAGCAGTTGTGTCGTATTCGGCATGCCCCGGGCCGCGATCGAGCGCGGGGTCGTCGATGCGGTCCATCCGCTCCGCGAGATTCCCGCCGCGATCGTCCGTGCGGTCGGGGCGCGGGCGTGGCCATCGGCCGCGGCCCGGGGCTGAAACTGCCGTCGCGTCGCGGCGCGGTTTTTCCTACCCTCGCCCAACCGCTTTTCCCCGCGAGGCATTCCCATGTTTCCTTCCGTCCCGCCCCGCTGCCGGCCGCTCGGGCCAGTCGCCGCCCCGGTGTTGCCCCTGGTCGTCTGCTCCGCCATGGCGCTTGCGATCGTCGCGCTGCCCGCCGCCGGCCAGCAGCCGTTTCCCACGGCCGCGCCGGTCGCCGCCCAGCCGGCCGTGTTTGGCCAGGCCCCGGTCGCCTTCGGGCAGCAGGAGGTGGAGACGGTCGTCGGGGCGCGCAACGCGCTCGAACAGTTCAGCGGCCTGGCGATCGAGTCGATCCCGCCGGCGATGCTGACGGCCGCCGAGGGGGTCGCGATCTTCCCCAACATGATCAAGGGAGGGTTCATCTTCGGCGTCAATTACGGCCGCGGCGTGCTCCTCGTCCGCCGTCCCGACCGCACCTGGAGCGCGCCGGTGATGGTGACGATGGGGGGCGGCAGCGTCGGCTTCCAGGCCGGCGTCCAGGCTGCCGACATCGTGCTCGTGTTCGCCACGCCGCGGAGCCTGCAGGGGATGCTCGCCGGCCAGAAGGTGACGCTCGGCGCCGACGCCTCGATCGCCGCCGGCCCTGTCGGCCGCACGGCCAACGCCGGCACCGACGCCCGGCTCGGGGCGGAGATCTACTCCTATGCCCGCAGCCGGGGGCTGTTCCTCGGTGTCTCGCTCGGCGGCAGTGACCTGTCGGTCGACAACAATGCCAACGCCCAGTTGTACGGTCGCTTCGGCGTCACCACGGCCGACGTCTTCAACGGCAATGGCATCGCCCTCCGCCCCGAAGTCCAGCAGTTGATCACCGACCTCAATGTTCGCTCCCACGCCGTGCCCGTCGCGCCGGCGGCGGCGCCGACCGCTCCGGCGACCGCCACGCCGGTGGCCCCGGGGCCGGCCGCCCCGCTGGTTCCGATCACTTCCGCGCCGGCTCCGGCGACGCTGTCGCCGCCGGTCGCGCCCCCGGTGGTGCCGATCAACCGCTGACGGCGCTCAGGCCGGTCGCGGGCAGGTCGCCTTGAGCCAGCGCCGCCGCAGCCGGCGCTTCACGCTCCGGACCACGGCTGGAATCCGGTCGATCCCGAGGGTCCGCGCCGGCCCGCGCTGCCGGGCGACGGGCACGACCGGCGTGGCGAAAACCCGCGCGAACTGATCGAGGACGCGCTCCAGGTCGACGCACGCGGGCACCCGGTTGCCGCGCAGCCACGGTGTGGCGAGCAAGCGGGCGTGAAGGTCGGGATCGCGGTCGACGGCGATCACCCGCTCGATCAGGTCGTCGAGCGACGGCGAGTCGTGGGCGGAGAGGAAGCTCCGGGTGTCGAAGTCGCGGCCGACGAGTGGATCGCCCCAGTAGATGGGGATCGAGTCGACGAGCATCGGCTCCATCACCTTCTCGGTGGTGTACCCGGGGGTCGACTCGTTCTCGAAGGCGATCGTGAACTTCGACTCGGCGATGAACGCCATCTTGTCGGCGACCCGTCCGCCGACGGTGTTGAACAGCCGCCCGCCCGAGTCGACGGGCCGGTAGCGGCACAGGCGCCGGAAGAAAGCGTTGCGCACCGGGCAGAGCGGGTTGGAGACGACGAACGAGCAGAACCGCGTCTTCGCGGCGACGAGGGCGGCCGGATCCCGATCGGGGCGGTGGACGAGGCGCGAGGGATCGCCGTACAGGCCCCACAACGGGAGCCGGAAGTGGCGCGGGTGGGGTCGCGGATCGAACGAGAACGCCCAGTCGCACTCGGTCCAGTCGGGGGGCTCGTTCTCCCCGGTGTAGAAGATCTTCACGCAGTCGTGGCGGCGATGGTCGTGGCGCGCGCGGCCGATCCGCGAGTAGATCAGCCACTCCGGCCGGTCGACGACCTCGATCGCGAACCGCCGCGACAGCAGCCGCGTGAAGTAGTTGTCGTGGGGATCGAAGTCGTCCCAGAAGCCGCAGAAGCCGATCCGCACGGGGTCCGTCGTGGGAGCTCCGGTGGTAGCCGGAGCCGCCGATTGCCCCGGCCACCGGGCGTCGTCGATACTTTCCCGGTGCTCACCCGCTCGTGCCATCGATGGACCCCATGGAACACCAGCTACCGCCGATCCCCGACGGCGCCGAGGCGTCGTTCTACCGGGTCACGTACCGAAATCGCCTGTCCTTGGCCAACCGCCTCGGTCGGATCGCCTGGGGCATCGTTCACGCGATCCTCTTTCGAACGACCCCCGCGCCGCTGTTCGGGTGGCGGCGGTTCCTCCTGCGGGCCTTCGGTGCCCGTCTTGCCGCCGATGTGCATGTGTATCCGACGGCGCGGATCTGGGCGCCGTGGAACCTGTCTATGGAGCGCGGCAGCTGCCTTGGGCCCGAGGTCTACTGTTACAACGTGGCCCCGGTCCACCTCGGGATCGATGCCACCGTCAGCTACCGCGCTTTCCTGTGCTGCGCCAGCCACGACATCCACGACCCCGACCGTCCACTCATCACCGGACCAATCCATCTGGCACGGGGTGCCTACGTGTTCGCCGACGCGTTCATCGGGATGAACGTCACGCTGCACGAGGGCGCGGTCGCGGCGGCCCGCGCCGTCGTCGTCAAGGACGTGGCGGCGTTCGAGATCGTCGGCGGCAATCCGGCCCGGGTGATCGGCACGCGACGACTCCCCCCGCCGGGCTGACTTGCGACCGGGGCAGATCCCCCGCGGTCTCGCGACCGGTCTTTCCGGCCGGAGGTCAGGGCCGAGGTCGGCTTGACACGACCCCGGCGAGCGGGAGATCCTCGATCGGTCCGAGATGTCGTGGCGCCCTCTCCGTGCTCGAATGTTCTCCCCCGTAGGCCTCCGCAGATGATTCTCGTCACCGGCGGAGCCGGTTTCATCGGCACCAATTTCATTCTCGGGTGGCTCGCCCGGAATGACGAACCGGTCATCAATCTCGATCTGGTCACGTATGCCGGGAATCCGGCGAACCTCACCTCCCTCAATGCCGATCGGCGCTACCGCTTCCAACGCGGCGACATCGCCGATCGGGAATTGGTGTCGGGCCTGCTGCGTGAGTCGGCGCGCGACGGTGACGCGATCCGCGCGATCGTCCATTTCGCCGCGGAGAGCCACGTCGACCGGTCGATCCATGGCCCCGAGGCGTTCGTCCAGACCAACGTGGTCGGGACGTTCCGGTTGCTCGAAGCGGCACGGGCCCACTGGTCGGCGCTGCCCCCCGGCCGGCGCGAGCGGTTCCGGTTCCTCCATGTCTCCACCGACGAGGTCTATGGATCGCTCGCCACCACCGACCCGCCGTTCCGTGAGACCGACCGTTACGAGCCCAACAGCCCCTATTCGGCCAGCAAGGCGGCGTCCGACCACCTCGTGCGCAGCTACCACCACACCTACGGCCTACCCGTGGTGACGACCAACTGCTCGAACAACTACGGTCCCTACCAGTTCCCCGAGAAGCTGATTCCGCTGTGCATCCACAACGCGTTGGCCGGGAAGCCGCTGCCGATCTACGGCGACGGCAGGCAGATCCGCGACTGGCTGTACGTCGAGGATCATTGCCTGGCGATCGAGCGGGTGCTCGAGGCAGGCACCGAGGGGGAGACGTACAACGTCGGCGGCTGGAACGAACAGGCCAACATCGACGTCGTCACCACGATCTGCGGAATTCTCGACGAGGAGCGGCCGCGAGCTGGGAACGCACGACACGCGGACTTGATCACGTTCGTCAAGGATCGGCCGGGGCACGACCGGCGCTACGCGATCGATGCCGGCCGGATCGAGCGCGACCTCGGGTGGCGCCCGCGCGAGACGTTCGCCACGGGCATCCGCAAGACGATCCGCTGGTACCTCGACAACGAGGCGTGGGTCGCGAGCGTCGTCAGCGGAGCCTACCGGGAATGGATCGACCGGCAGTACGGCGCCCCGGGGCGAACGTGACCGGCCTCCGGCCCGGTGGATGAACAATGAAAATCGTGATCCTCGGCAGCCAGGGGCAGGTCGGCGGTGAATTGGGCTCGGCACTCGCGCACCTTGGCAAGATCGTCGCCCTCGGCCGGCACGAGTGCGATCTCTCCGTTCCCGGCCGGGGCGCCGCGGTGATCGCGGAGCAGCGCCCCGATGTCGTCGTCAACGCGGCGGCCTACACGGCGGTGGACCGCGCCGAGGCGGAGCCGGACCTCGCGCACCGGATCAACGCCGATGCGGTGGCCGAAATCGCCACTGCCGTCGGGAGTCGAGGTGGCCTGTTGATTCACTATTCGACCGACTACGTCTTCGATGGCACCAAGCCGGGGCCGTATCGCGAGGACGACCCGACGGCCCCGCTCGGCGTCTACGGGCGGACCAAACTGGCCGGTGAGCGGGCGGTGCTGGCCTCGGGGTGCCGGCACGTCGTGTTCCGCACCAGTTGGGTGCACGCGGCGCGGGGCACGAACTTCATCCGCACGATCCTCCGGCTCGCCGCCGAGCGCGACACCGTTCGCGTGGTCGACGACCAATTCGGCGCCCCCACCGGCGCGCCCCTGATCGCCGCGGTCACGGCGCGGGCGATCGAGCGTTTCGGTGCGGGGTCGGCCGCCACCCCTGGGCTCGTTCACCTCGCGGCTGCCGGAGCGGCGTCGTGGTACGAGGTCGCCCGCTTCGCGCTTGCCGAAGCGGCACGGCGTGGGGCCCGATTGCGGGTGTCGGCCGAGTCGGTCGTGCCGATCGGCAGCGCCGACTACCCCACCGCCGCTCGGCGCCAGGCCAATTCACGTCTCGACACGGAGCGGCTGAGAACCGTGCTCGGCCTCGCGCTTCCACCGTGGGAAGATGGCGTCCGCGAGACCGTGGCGGCGATCGTGGCCGAGGCGGGCCGCGCGGCCGTGGCGTGAGGAGGCGACGGAGATGGAACGCAGGGGCATCATCCTCGCCGGCGGCGCGGGCACGCGTCTCCATCCGCTGACGCGCGTCGTCTCGAAGCAGTTGCTGCCGGTCTACGACAAGCCGATGGTCTACTACCCGCTGGGCGCGCTATTGCTGGCGGGGATCCGCGAGATCCTCCTGATCTCAACCCCCGAGGACACGCCGCGGTTCCGCGAGTTGCTCGGCGACGGCGCCGAGTGGGGGCTGTCGCTCGACTACGCGGTGCAGCCCCGGCCGGAGGGCCTTGCCCAGGCGTTCTTGATCGGCGATGAATTTCTCGCCGGCCGGCCATCGGCCCTCGTCCTCGGCGACAACATTTTCTATGGCCACGATCTCGCCGGCCGGCTCCGGAATGCCGCCGGGCGGAGCCGGGGGGCGAGCGTGTTCGCCTATCCAGTGGCTGATCCGGAGCGGTACGGTGTCGTCGAATTCGATGCCGAGGGCCGGGCAGTGAGCATCGAAGAAAAGCCGACGCGGCCTCGCAGCCGGTATGCGGTGACCGGGCTCTACTTTTACGACGAGCAGGTGGTCGACATCGCCCGGGGCATCCGCCCCTCGGCCCGCGGGGAACTGGAGATCACCGACGTCAACAAGGAGTATCTGTCGCGCGGCGAATTGAACGTCGAGCTCCTCGGCCGTGGCGATGCCTGGCTCGACACCGGCACGTTCGACAGCCTGATCGAGGCCGCGCAGTTCATCCAGACGCTCGAACGCCGGCAGGGGCTGCGGATCTGCTGTCCCGAGGAGATCGTGTGGCGGGCCGGCTGGATCGATGACGGGCAGCTCCGCCGCCTGGCGCGGGCGCTCGGGAAAAGTGGGTACGGCGATTATCTGCTCTCGATCCTCGACGATCCGGAGGTTCGCCGCCCGGGTGGGGTGAATCGATGAACATCGTTCCCACCGCGATCCCCGACGTCCTCGTCATCGAACCACGGGTGTTCGGCGACGATCGTGGGTTCTTCTTCGAGAGCTTCAACCACCGCGCGTTCGCGGCGGCCGTCGGCCGCGACGTGCCATTCGTCCAGGACAACCACAGCCGCAGCGTGGGCGGCGTGCTCCGCGGGTTGCACCTTCAGGACCCGCATCCCCAGGGCAAACTGGTCCGGGTGGCGGTCGGGGCGATCTTCGACGTCGCCGTCGACATCAGGCCCGACTCCCCGTCGTTCAAGCGCTGGGTCGGGGTCGAGCTGTCGGCCACGAACCGCCGGCAGATCTGGGTTCCCCCGGGCTTGGCACACGGATTTTTAGTGATTTCCGACGTCGCCGAGTGTCTCTACAAGACGACCGACTACTACGCGCCGCAGGCCGAGTGGACGCTCGCCTGGGACGATCCTGCGATTGGCATCGAGTGGCCGCTCGCCGGGCCGCCGATCCTCTCCGCCAAGGATGCCGCCGGGCTGTCGCTCGACGTCCTGGTGACCCGCCGTGCTCACGTGACGGCTTCCTCGTAAACCCGTAATGTCTCATCTACCATCCGATCAGCGGCGAACCTCTCGCGGGCGAACGTGATCGAGCGTTCGCGCATACTCTGAAACAGGACCGGGTCGGTGATCAGCGCGCCGATTTTGTCGGCCAAGGCGATCGGGTCATCGAACGGAACGATGAACCCGGTCTCGCCGTCGATGGTGGTGTCCCGGGCCCCGGCAGCGGGAGTCCGCACCTGGACGACGCCGCAGCTCATGCCTTCCGCGACGACCAGCCCGAAGCCCTCTTGGCGGCTAGGCAGGGCACCGACATCCGATGCCCAGAGGATGTCCCGTGGGTTGCTGTGGCCGAGAAGGTGCATACGGTCCGCTACGCCACGTTCAACGGCCCGCGCCATGAGCTCGGCCTTGTACTGGACCTGGTTGTGATGCTCGCCGGCGCACAGGATCTCGATTGGGTATCCGCGCTGCTTCAGCAACCCCGCAGCATCGACGAGAACGTCATGTCCCTTGCGATAAACGTACTGACCGATCAGGCACACCACCCATGAGTCCGGTGGCAAGCCGATTTTTTCCCGGGTGATACGCCGCTCCTCGCCCGTCGGTGGACGACAGAACGTGTTGTCAATTGCGTAGCGGACCAGCCGGATTCGACCGGGGGAAATGCCGATGGTCTGCTGGAGAAAGTCGATCATTTCCGAGCTGATCGCGATCGACCGGCTGCCATAGGCTCGCGGAAAAAAGCGGTTGACGAGCCGCCCGACACGGAGTTTTTCGGGTTCCCCGGAGTCCCCGTGGATACAGGAGACGAGTGGCACCGGGTTCCGTCGCAGGGCGTTGCAGAGACTGTACAAACCGGCCATCTGCCCGGAATTCGCCTGGACGACATCGGGCTGGAGTTCATCGACGATCGAATTGATCAATCTCAAGACTCCGAATGCATCGCGAAGGGCGAATGGATTCCAGAGGCGGCGGTAGGAAGGCAATCCTCCCGAGAGCTGCCGGACAATGAATCCTTCACGTTCGAACCAGTCGCGATCGTAGGTCCCCCCGACACCGAACGCCGCGACGCCGACACGGATTCCCCGGTCAATGAGCCCACGTCCGAGTGTACGCATGTAATGCGACACCCCGTATACGTTGAGATTACCGGATAACTGGAGAACACTGCGAATCATTCAGCCCCCTGTGCGCGGATGAGCGGAGGACCCACTGTCGACGTGAGTGGTCGTTCGCAAACCGAGGCCTTCCAACATGATCGATAGTCCCGTACGTGTCGACTGGGGATGAACGAATCCCGTTTCCAGCAACCGGTCGCACGGAAAGTAACCGGGTTTCGTCGCCGCTTTGACTCGTGGTGACGAGAGTGGAGGGTCGATTCCGGTGAGCCAGCCCACGGCGTCGGCGACCGGCGCTGCGACGCGGGCGACCCATAACGGCACCGACCTCGGCGATGGCGCCCCGGTGAGGTCGGCGACGAGGGCGGCTAATTCAGCGATCGTGTGGCCTTCCTGGTCCGCGACGTTGTACACCGCGCAGCCAAGTCGAGTCGGGGAGGCGACGTGGAGGATCGCCGCCACCAGGTTGTCGCGGGAGACGATCGATTTTCTCGCGGCACCGTTCCCGATCAGGCTCGGCTGACCACGGGCCACGCGACGCGCGAAGTTGACGAGATTGGAGCCCCCGTCCGGACCATAGACCGGCGCTGGACGGAGAATCACGGCACTCCGGCCGGGAACGGAGTCCACCCAGGCCCGCACGGCGGCCTCGGCACGAGCCTTCGAGGCGCCGTACGGCTCGCAGGTTTCCGGGGCGGCTGCTTCAGTGATCGGTCCGGCTGATCGCTTCACTGCCATGACGGAGCTTATGAAAATGAAGCGTTCGATACCGGACCGCGCTGCCCACTCAAGCCAGGCCTCCGTGCCCTGCACGTTGACACGATAAAGATCGTTGGTGTCGTTGCCTCGAGGCCCGGCGGACTGCCGAACCTCGAGGTGGACGATCGCATCGGCCGGCGGGCTAGCCGGCGTCGATCCGAGGAGATCGGCTCGGCTCCGTGCGATCCATCCGCCGGGAACATTCTCCGGTGGACTGCGCCCGATCGCCATCCCGGTGTGGCCGCACCGCGCGGCTGTCGCAAGGAGACAGCGCCCGACGAACCCACTGGCACCGGTGATCACCAGCCGCATCGATGGTACACTCCCTCGATCAGATGGTGGTCCATTCAGGACGCTAATTCCTCGATCCAGCGGGCGAAGGCCGGGTAGATCCGCTCCCGGTCGAACCGACGCGACGCCATCGCCCGTGCGCCGTCGCGGCATCTCTTCATCCATTCCCTATCAAGCGCCAGACGCGTGATCGCATCGGCCAACGACGCCGCGTTCCCCGCGACATAGTCGAGCCCGGCTTCGTATTCCATGATCAGGTCGGACAATTCACCCGGCAGCCCGTTGACGATCGCCAAGCCGGCAGCTGCATAGTCCGCTGCCTTGTACGGGACGGCGACCCGTGACGAGGGCTTCACGAGGACCAACCCGACGTCGCACGAGTCGAGAAGGCGGGCGTAGGCGCGGCGATCGAGAAGGCCGTGCACGACGACCTCCGTCTTCCCACCGATCCGTTCGGCGGACGAGCGGAGGTGATGATCGAGGCTCCCGGTGCCGGCGACGTGAAGCTCGGTCAAGGCGGGGCCCGTCGCGAGCAGCCGCGCTGCGGCGAGGAGGGTGTCGAGGTCCTGGCTACGCTCGAGCGTTCCCGTGTAGACGCAGCGCAGTGGCTCCGGCACCGTCACGGGGCCGCGCTCCTCGTCGGGATGCCGACGGGGAGGCGGCGTGAACTCCTCGACGTACGCCCCGAGGTAGCAGACATGCGTCGCCGTGCCGGGCTCGAGCTCACCACGGACGGCTTCGAGATATGTCGCCGTCGATGAAGAAACCGCATCAGCGGCCGCCAGGATTCGCCGTCGCCGTTTGCGCATCGCGCCGAGCACGATCGGCGCGATCCACCGGACCAGCCACTCCGGTCCGGGCAGGAGGCGTTCGAAGGTCTCCGGCCACAGATCCATCAGGTCGACGACGACGTGTGCGTCGAGCCGCTTGCCGAGATCGAGAGCGGCTTCCGGGCCTTCCAGGGGTGGCAGGCTGGCAAGGATAACGTCGGGGCGCTCGAGGTGACCGGCAGCCATCTCCTCGGCAGCGATCCGCGTGATCTGACGACCGAAGTCGCGATGGCTCCACAGCCTGGCCAGCGACACGTTGCGGCGGTACGGGCGAACCGCGACCGCTCGGATCGAGAAGCCTTCGTCGGCAGCGATCGCCGTGGCGACGACACGCGATGCCTTCCGGCGGTGGCTCCAGGCGGCCGTCCACCAGGTGACATCGTGGCCGCGGCCGGCGAGGACGCGGGCGAGCGTCCAATAGCGGAGGGGTGGAAGACCCTCGCCGGGGACATCGTCGAACGGATTGACCAACCAGATCGACAGCGGCCGGGGCGTCAACTCCGCACGGGTCATGGCGAGAGCGTAGCACAAGCCGAGAGGGGGCACGAGGGGCAGGGCCGCTGCCCGTTCCACGCGCTCGGGACTGGTCCGTCAGTCCCAGTCGCCGAGCCGTTCGACATGGGCCGCAGATCCGTCCCGGAACCAGCCGTCGAGCTGGCTGATGTCCTTGAGCTGTTGGCCGCGGAGTCGGGAGACGACGAAGAACCGACAGGCCACCTCCGGGAGCGCCGTCATGTCGCCCCACAGCTTCTCGAACTGCGTCACGGGCAGGACGTCCTCCTGCCCGTGGCCCCAGCGGCGCTTGACATCTTTGAGCGTGACGTAGGTCGGCATGCGCCCTGCGAGTCGGCGGACGGCCGCTGTCACACGCGGGCCAGAGTCGGCGGTGGCCAGATCGTGCCGTGACAGCCCGAACAGTTCGAGGAGCCGGTCGATGTCGATCCAGGTCGAGAGCGTGTTGTAGTAGCGGAGGCGGAACTCGATCGCTTCGTCGGGCATCGCCAGCCCCTCGACGAGACGGGGGCGGCCGTCGACGCGGGCCAACCCGCCACCCCGATCCTCGATCCGCCGTGGGATGACCTCCACGCCGAGGCACGCGCCGCTGGCGATGTGCCGCCCGAGCAGCGCCGGATCGACGTCGGCACCGACGGTGTCGACGTTGTGGAGGAACAGCCAGCGGAGCTGCGGCCGATCGGCACACAGTTTCGCCAGCGTGCCGTTGAGCAGCATGTTGGGAATCTCGTACCAGTGGCCGACGGGGTGGAGACACTGGTGCGGAAGATTGGCCGTGTAATCACTCCCCTCGCCGGTCTGCCTGGCCCAGGCCGCCAGCGCCGCCTGCTGGCTGTCGCGCAGTTTCTGTTTCTGCTCGTCGAGGCGCTGGTGGGCAAGCTCCGTCCACGCGAACTCGAGGTCGCGCGTCATCGGCACCAAACGCAGGCCGACGGAGCGACCCGGTGAGAGCACCACCGGCAGGCCGGCTGCCGCGATCTGCCCGTGGGTGAGCCAACTGGTCGTGACGACGTGCGGCAGCGGCATGCCGTGGAGACGCCCGGTCCGCCGTGCCTTGGCGACATGGACCTCGAGGAAGCTGCGATGCCGCCCGGCCAGCCGGCAGAACGGATGAAGCGCCTTGACCACGCCGGCCCCCTGGGTCCAGCGGCTCCCGACTCCGGCCGCCAGCGAGACGACCGCCACCTCCCCGCGAGCCAACGCGTCCTGGCCGAGCGCGAGATGATCGCGATCAGGCTCCGGTGAATCCGCGATGTCGACGTCGCCGTCGGCGACGTCCTCGACGGTCACCGATGCCTGGAGCCGGTTGTGCGCCAGGCCGATCCGGCCGGCGATCAGGTCGGCGCGAATTCGCTCGTGCTGAACGTCGTCGAACCCCAACTCCGCGAGGAGCGTGTGGAGGTCGGCCGCAGTTCCGCTGCCGCCACCGTGGGGAAACAAGCGGTCGAAGAGAGCCTGGACGAGCCCGCCGAATGCCTCGTCGTTGCGGCACGCGGTACCGAAGGCCTCGAGCTCGGCTCGGCGCGTCGGTGACAGGCGGGTGTGATCGGAGCGGATGAGGTCGGGAACCGTCAGCGAGTAATACCCGGGCGGCATCAGGCCGGCGGTGCCGTCGCGCCGCAGTTCGCACCACGTGCCGCGATCATTGACGGCGAAATCGTAGACGACCGGTTCCATGGCGAACGGCAGCGCGGCATCGAGATTCCGCTTGGCCGTCGCCATGATTTCGGACAGCGCCGCCTGGGCTTCACACTTGACCCCGGGATCGACGATGAACCCCATCCCGCCCCCCGACATGCCGCCGAGCATCCAGAATCCCCAGAAGCGGTCGTCGAAACGGCGTTGCACCTCGGAGATCAATGTCTCGGTGTAAAGGTTGGTGGCCCAGGGAATGATCGTCTGGATCGGTCCGCGGAAGTTGCGCGTCGTGGCGGCGGCCACCCGGCGGATGTCCCCCGCCGCGACCCCGGCCACGATGTCGTCGAGGATCCGGCCGGCCTCCTGACGCGCCTCCCACTCGGCCTCGGAGCGGAGCAAGTACTTCTCCGTCACCATCTCGAGGATCGGGCCGACGTTTTGCGCCATGCCACCGTGGACGAGGACGAGCGACTCCTGGAGTGCACCGGCGATCGGGACCTGTTGATGGCGCGGGAGAAGACGGCCGCGGCTGGTGCCGAACTCCGGGTCTCCCTCCGCGGCGACCACCCCATGGATCAATTTCGCCGCCGGCCAGACTCCGCCGGAGTCCTGCCAACCGCCGCCGCTGCCGCCGAGCCATTCGCCGAGAATTGCCCGCGCCGCCACCAACCGTCGCTCGGGCTCGGTCAGGCCCCCGTCCAAGGCAGTCACCTGCCCAGTGGCCCGCATGCACACGGCGATCAATCCGGCGAGCAGATTGGTCGATACCGCGAGCCGTGAGCCCTTCGGGATCCCGTTGACGTGGCTGACCAGTTCCACTCCCCGCCCCGGTCCGGCGAGTTGTTCGAGCAACTCGCGCAGGCAGATGCCGGAGCCCTCGACCCCGGGGGGCACGACCCCGGCGGCGATCACCGCCGCCTTGAGCAACCCGAGATAGTCGCGTCCGAATGCGAAGATTTCGGTGATGTCGCTGATCTCGGCGGTCGCGCCGAGATCGACGCTCGTCAGCCGGAGCACGGGGCTGTCGATGACCCGGAACCACGCCTCGACCGGGGGCCGTGGGCAGGGATCGCGGCCGTGCACCGCCAGGTCGATCGAGATGTTGAGGACCCGCGCCCCCTCGGGAAAGTCCATGCCGAGGAAGAAGATGTCGCTCCACCCGGCGTGCGACAGGTCCATTCGCACAGGGGTCGATTCCCTGAGGACCGGAAACGTCCCGTCGGGCCCCGGAGCGAGCAACTCCGGGCGGATACGGAGCGGCTGCTCCCCCGGGTGTCCGATCCGGAACATCCACTGGTTGCCACGCAGGCTTCGCACGCTCCGCCTCACCTGGTCGGCGAGCGTCTGCAGGCCCAGCTCGCGGTACGCCGCCGCCAGGCAACTGGAGAGGGCGTCGGACGGGCCGCTGGTCCGCTGAGCCTCGAGAAACACCCCGATCGCCTCGGAGAACCGCCGCGCGAGCAGGTGCTCGTGACCGGCGTGGGGCACGAGCCCCGCTCCCCGGCCGAGGAGCAGCGGCGGCAGGTGGAAGCGGTGGATGGCGTAGAGGAAGAACAGCGCACGGACGCGGTGGTACAGGTTGGGGCTGGTGCGGCGGAAGTCGTCGAGGGCCTCGGCCTCCGCCAGCAGCGTGGCGAGGTCGGCCGTCGCACACAGGGCATCCACCGACCGGTTACGGATCGCCGGTTCGACGGCGGTGATCGTCGCGACGAGTTGGCTCGATCTCATGGCTGGCGTGCGAGTTGCTCGACGAGGAGGGACAGCACCTCGTCCCGGTCGGCGCCCACCAGCGCCAATGCCAGCTGCGCCGTGAACAGACCGTAGGTCGTGCCGAGGTTGTAGCGGCTGCCATCGACCTCGTACGCCAGGTAACGCTCACGCTCGGCGAGCAGGGCCAGGGCCGGCGACAACTGGCGATGGCCCTCGTCGGCGAGACCGTCGAGGAGCCCGAAGACCGTCGGCGGGAGGACGTGGATCCCGAAGAAACACAGGTAGTGCCCGGCGCGCAGCCCGGGCACGATCAGGTCCTGCTCGGCGCGGGTCGGCGTCGGCTTCTCGATCACCGTGGTGATCTCGTACAGCCGGTGGTCGCCGTGGCGTCTGCGCCCACCGACGGTGCCGAAGAACGGCAGCAGGTGTTCACGGGTCGACTGGACCGCCGAGACGGCGCACCCCTCGGTCCGTGCCACCGCCACGACCTGCTCGGCGCAGCAGCGGTCACCGCGGGCGACCGACAGATGATCGCCGACGAAATGGAGGAACGGCTCGTCGCCGACGAAGCGGCGGGCCCTGCCGATCGCGTCACCGTAGCCGAGCGGTTCGGCCTGCGGGATCAGCTCCAGCCGGCTCGCGGCCGTGCCAGCGGCGCGGCGGTATGCCTCTTCGCTCCCCGGCCGGACGATGACGGCGATCTCGCCGGCCCCGGCAGCGACGGCTTCGCCGATGACGATCGCCAGCGCGGTCTTCACCGTCCCGTCACGATCGACAAGCCGTTGGAGCGGCAGTTCGTGCTGGGCAGCACCGGCGGCAGTGATCACGGTGCGGCGGATGTTCATCGGGAAAGGCCGGGTGCGGAGGCGATGTCAGTCGAGCAACGCGGCCGCGAGCGCCGGTTCGTAGAGTTCGGTGAGGTGGCGAGCCGCGATCGTCTCCCAATCGTATTCCCTGCGCACCCATTCCGCACCCCGCTTCCCCATCGCGGCGAGATCCGCGGATCGAATCGTCGTCGCCACACGGAGGGCTCCAGCGAGCGCCGCTGTCGTCGGTTCGACCCACCAGCCGCAGCCGTGGTCGACGACACCCTGCCACGGTGCCGCCGTCGAGGCCACCACCGGCACTCCGGCCGACAGGGCCTCACCCACCACCAGCGAGAACGCCTCGGACCGAGACGGGAGGACGAAGAGATCCAGGCCAGTGAGGAAATCGCCGAGCTCCTCGCGCGCGACCGATCCGCGGAGCTCGACGAGGTGGTCGATTCCGAGGCTCAGGCACCGGCCGCGGAGCGTGGCCACATAGTCCGGATCGCCCGGCCCCGCCACGACCAGCCGCCAGCCCTCCGGCGCGACGGTCTTCCACGCGTCGAGCAGCGACTCGAGATTCTTGATCGGCAGGATCCGCCCCAGGCAGGCCGCAACGCGGGGAGCCCCCGGTCGGCGCTCGGAGCGGATGACCCCGGCGATCGGCTCGATCCCCAGCGGCAGTAATCGCGCGTGGCAGCCGGGGAACCGTCGTTCGAGCTCCTCGGCCTCGTCGGGTGACGTGGCATGGAGGGTGTCGGCATTGGCGATCATCCGCCGGACCGCGAGAGCCAGTGCGGCCTGCTTTCGCCACGGGCTCTTTCGGAGGGCGTCGCGGCGCAGCATCCCGTGCGGTGACACCGTCACGCCACAGCCGGCGGCTCGGGCGGCCGCCACGGCGGCGATCACGGGCAGCACCCACACTCCATGGGCGTGGACGACAAGCTGCCGGCCGCGCTGCCGTGCAGCGATCGCACGGCGGGCGACGATGTTGCGCACGGCCACCGCCGCCACGGCCTGCCCCTGAGGTGTCCACGAACGGCGAACGGCGTCCACCTCGACTCCCGAGAGGTAGTCCGGCGATACCAACGCGGGCGCCACGAACCGGGAGTATTGTCCGGTGATCGAAACGACGAGCCCGAGTCGCGATAGCCCACCGGCCAGATGGGCGACGCAGACCGGAATGCCGCCGTCGTCGTCGAGGGTGCTGGAGACGAGCACCACCTCAGGCGGGCGGAGGGCCGTGCCGTCACGGGGCTTCATCCCGGGTAGGGCAGGCCGACAGGGTGCGGTGCCATCCCGCGAATCGCCGGTCGGGCAGCGGAAAGCACCGCGTGCCGTGCCGCGCCGGCCGGCGCCTGCTGCTTCACCCAGGTCATTTCTCCGAACACATACGCAGCCGCCACCATGGCCCAGGCGAAGCCGCCCGATCCACCGGTTGAGAAGATCGACACTTCGGTCATCGTCGAACCCATGAACGTCATGAACATCACCAGAGCCGGCGTGTTGCGCTCGACAACGAACGTCAGCAGCAGCGATGCGATGAAGACGACGAAGAAAAACGCCCCGACGACACCGCCTTCCTCGAGAACTGCCGAGGGCAGAAAACCCTTCTCGGCCGGCGCCGTGAACAGCGTCGCGTTCTGGATGAAGAATTGGGTCTTCATGACCTGGAAGCCGATTCCGAATACGGGATTCTCGCGGAAGTTGGCCATGCTCTCTTCCATCTTCCCGACACGGGAAAAGACGACGGAGTTGATGTTCAATTCCAACTCGCCGGTGTCGCTCAACCGGCTGGACTTGTTGATGAACGTCACCAACGCGTTCCCGATCGCGTTATCCACCGCGATGTTGGCGATCACCAGCAGCACGAGTGCTCCGACCCCGACCACGACCGCCGTCGGCCGGCTGATGCTGACACGTCTGATCCATTTGGTGCGAACCGAAGTCGCGAGGAACGGAAAGAGCGTCAGCATCCCAAACGCCACGGAGACAAACGCGGTCCGGGATTTGGACCAGACCATGAACAGCAGCCATGCCGCCAGGAGAGGCCAGACGATCCAGCGGTTTCGATACCTCGTGAAGGTAAACACCATCACGAGCGCGACGACGAACATCGCTGCATAGCTTCCGTGGCAGTTCGGGTGGAGAAACGCGCCCCCGAAATGCGTCGATTGAACACCTTCTCGTACCTGGACGATCCCGCCATTGACGGCGATGGCAACGAGCGCCATCACGGTCGATGCGATGATCAACGAGACGAGCCATTCACCGATATCGAATCGTCTACGAACGAGCACGACCGCACCCGCGAAGACGGCGCTGAAACAGATCCAGAAATTGAGCAGTTTGCTCAACGCGATCAGCGTGTACCACCCGCTGATCACGCTACACATCGCCATGATGAGGCAATAGACGACGAACGAGGTGTAGAATACCTTGGAGAACAACGACGTTCTCAGGGCGATCAGGTCGAATGAAAACCGCGCGAAGGACAGGAGCGGCAGGACCAACCGACACGGCGTCCAGACAAGCGACTTCGGGACCAGCATTTGGTTGGTCATCAGCCCCAACCACATGATGAGCACCGCCTTGAAGGCCAACTCGGGGCTGCGAAAAGTCATTACCACGAGGATCGCGAAGAACACGCCGGCGCCGACGTTGCCGAAGTAATTCAGTAGCAGCATCAGCACGATGACGAGGGCATCCTTCGCGACCCGGCCGAGCGCGAGTGGCGCGCTCTGGCGGCTTGGTACCCTTCCCGGGATTCCACCCGAGGGGTGCAATCGGTTGAGCGGCAGGGGCGGGAGAGCGTGCGGCAAAGGCCCGCGCGGCAGCGTGGGATTGGCGGTCGCGAAGGCGGGAAGCGGATTGAGCATGTTCATCGTGCCAGGAGCGGGAAACCGAAACCCCTTCGGCGTAGTCTACAACGGTCGATTGACCCGCGCCGCGCGAAGTCGTCCGGGTTTGTTGGCTGGGCGAGGACTCATCGTTCGCGAGCTGCCGCGGCAATCCGATCGGCGATGTTGGTCGTGGAGACCCCGGGTACGAACAGCGGGGTCACCACCCGACCCCCGCGGGCCGTCACGATGTCGGCCCCGACCACGGCCGTCGCCGAATAATCCCCCCCCTTGACGAGCACGTCCGGTCCGATCGCGCGGATCAGTTCCAGCGGCGTGTCTTCGTCGAATTCACACACGCACGCGACACTCGACAGGCCCGCGAGCACCGCCTGCCGCGCCGCCGACGGCAGGAACGGCCGGGGTGGTCCCTTGAGCCGGCGGACGGAGGCGTCGGAATTGAGGCCGACGACGAGGAAATCGCACTCCCGAGATGCCGCTTCCAGTAGCGCCACATGCCCGTGATGGAGGATGTCGAAGCAGCCATTGGTGAATCCGATCGTCTTTCCCTCGCTCCGGGCCCGCTGAACCACGCGGAGCAGGTCGGGCTCCGCCAGCACCTTGCCAAGCGACGCGGTCGACTGGCGATCGATCTCGTCCATCACTTCCGACCAAGTGATCCGCGCGGTGCCGATCCGTGACACCTGGAGGCCAGCGGCGACGTTGGCGATGCCACAGGCGCGGTCCAGCTCCAGGCCCTGGGTCATCGCCGCGGCCAGCGTCGCAACGAACGTGTCGCCGGCTCCGGTAACATCGTAAACCTGCTTGGCTTGCGTCGGGATCATCACGACTTTGTCCCCGGAGACGAGCACGAGACCTTGCTCGCCGAGCGTCACCACCACAGCCTCGATCGGCCAGCGGGCGCGGATCTCGCGGGCGGCGCGGATCGCGTCGTCAGGGTCGCGCACTGGGCGGCCGACGACGGTCGCGGCCTCCAGGCGGTTGGGCGTGATGACGGTCGCGCCGGCATACTTCGTGAAAACGGCATCCTTGGGATCGACGACGATCGGCAGGCCGCGGCGGCCCGCTTCTTCGATCACCGCCCTGCAGACCGTCGTGTCGCAAACACCCTTGGCGTAGTCGGAGATGATCACCAGCCGGGTGGTGTCGAGAAACTCCTCGATTCGAGCGATGATCTGGCCGCGAATGTCGGCGCTGGTCAGCGGCAGTTCCTCGTCGAAACGGGCGATCTGCTGATGTGCGGCGAGGAGCCGGTTCTTCGTGGTGGTGGGAATCTCCGGCGTGGCCACTAGACCATCGACAGGCGCGCCGTCGGCTTCGAGGACCGCCCGGAGGCGAGTGGCCGCGGCATCGGTGCCGACGGCACCGACGAGCCGCGGCCGGCATCCCATCGCCGCGACGTTGACCGCCACGTTGGCCGCACCGCCAGGGCGATCGAAGCTGTTTCGCACATGGAGCACGGGGACCGGCGCCTCTGGCGAGATCCGGTCGCACTTCCCCTGGAAGTAGCGATCGAGCATCACATCGCCGACCAGCAGGATCTCCGTCGTGGAGTCGGTGGGCAAGGTTCCTGGCATGGCGATCGGCTTCGAAGTCATGGTCCCGGAATGCGGTCCTGTCAGGTTCGGTGACCGCGCTCAGCGCGGGGTCGACGAGGGTGGAAACATCGTGCGATCGACGAGGTCGCAAATCAGATGCCAGGCGAGTAGTTGCGCCTCCTGAATGCGCGGGGTGTGCGTCGCCGGCACGAGCAGGCAGGCGTCGCACAGTTCGGCCAGTTGGTGGCCGACCGCACCGGTCATCCCGATCGTCGTCGCCCCGGCCGCCCGGCCGTCGGCCAGTGCCTTGAGCACGTTCGGGGAGCGGCCGCTGGTGCTGATCCCGATCACGCAATCCCGCGGCGTGGCATGGGCCCGCACCTGGCGGGCGAAGACGTCGGAGTAGTCGTAGTCGTTGCCGATCGCCGTCAGCAGCGGCCCATTGCAGGTCAGGGCGACGGCCGGGAGCGGACGTCGCTCCATGAGAAACCGGCCGACGAACTCCGCCGCGACATGCTCCGCGTCGGCGGCGCTACCACCGTTGCCGCACAAATAGAGCGTGCCGTGTGCCGACAGGGAGACGACGATACGGTGTGCGATCGCCTCGATCGCTCCGACATGATCGCCGAGGGAGCGCAGGGTGTCGGCTGCGCTGTGGATCTGATTGAGAAGCGACTCATTCATCAGTTGGGCTACCGGAGGTCGGACGTCGCGTGGGGCGTTGACAATAGTTGCCGTACGGCCTCGATCACCGCGGACGGCTCAACGTCGAGAATGCAGTGCGCCTCGCCGGCCGAGCAGGCGCGTTGGCACGGTCGTCGCGCCATCGCCGGTTGAAGGACCCGTCGGGGCACCCCCCAAGGGCCGAACCGGACCGGAGAGTTGGGGTGCGAAGGATCACCATCACCGGGAAACGATGACACCTCCACGCATGGTACCCCGGCCGCGGCGGCCAAGTGAAGCGGACCGCTATCGTTTCCGACGAAAAGAGCCGCCCGGCGCAACAGCGCGACCGTTTGCCCCAGATGGAGGCGACCGGTGAAGTCGTGGCACGTACCGTCGGGCATCAACGCCCGTATTTCGGCCGCCGATTCCCGGTCAGCCGTGGAACCGGCTATGACTACGGACGGGGTATTGCCGTCCGCCACGACGGCGCGACCGACTTCGGCAAACCGACCGGCAGGCCAACGGCGAAAGGCGGCGGCCGCACCTGGGGCGAACACCACCAGTCGCCCACGACTGACGTTGGCGTCGTCGAACAATCGGTCGACGGCGGCGGCGTCCTCGACGGAGTGCCATACGCACGGTTCCCACGAAGCGAGGGCGATCCCGGCAGCCGTCGCCACGGCCCGGTTCGCCAGTACCTCGTGGATGGGCCCGGGTACGGCGACTGGATCAGTAAAGTAGGTCTCGAATCCGGCGCTGTCGCCGGTGCGCCCGGCCGAACCCGTGCCACCGAATCCGATCCGGCGCGGCGCGCCGCTGAACAGCGCGAGAATCGCGGCCCCGTGGGCATCCGTGTTGCGCCGGGGCACGATCGCAACGTCCGGTACGAATGTGCGGAGCCTCGTCGCGGCGATCCACGCCAGGCGGGCGATGCGTCGCGGGTCCACCTGGGAAGCAGGTCCCCAGAACGCGAGCCCGTCCGGCAGCACCGTAACACTGTCGATCAACGGACACGATCGTGCCAGCTCGGCCAGCCCCTGAACCACGGCGAGATGGATCTTCGCGGCCGGATAGGCTTCGCGGAGCGCGACCAGCAGCGGAGTCCCGAGGACGAAATCACCGATGTGATTGGTCTGGAACACCAGAAACGAGCGTGGCGTGCCGGGGAGAACGCGGCGAGTCCATGGCCGGGTCAGCGCGACGTGCACCCGTGGGGAATTGACGATCGCGCGAAGACGCCGGGCGGCGGCGTGGATCATCGACAGGCCGCGGAGTCGTGACGAAAGGGGATCATGGTGGGACGAACGCGCGGCTGGTAATCGGCACGTAGTGGAGGAGCGGTCATCCGCTCACCGTTCGATCGCGGTCGCGGCGCGCGTCGAGGGCTTCATTGATGATCGCGGTGACTTCGGCCGCCCCATACGCACCGTCGTGGGTAGCATCACGCCCAAGGACCAAGGAGGAAGGATAGCCCCATTCTATCCGCTCGTGTTCCGCTGACCGGTAGACACTCGTCAGCACGACCGCCGACGGCACGTCGAAGGCCGCTGCCAAGTGCCATGCCAGATTGGCATTGCACAGCACGAAGTCGGCGTTGGCGATCAGCCCGAACGTTTCGCGCAGGCGGATGCGGCCGGCAAGATTTCGGATCGACGGTGCGGCAGTCGCGATCCGGGTTGCCGAATCGACCGTATCAGTCCCGCCAATGATCGCGAGGGAGACGTCACCCCGATCGTGGAGAGCCTTGGTCACCGCCCGAAAGTCGTCGATCGACCAGCACTTGTAGGGGCTGCTGCTGGCCGGGGCGATGACGACCCGGTACGGCCTGCCAGCCGTCCTGATGCCACTGTCGTTCCACAGGGCAACCCCGCGCTGCAGTTCTTCGGGGGTTAGAAAAATCCGCGGACGTATCGCCGCGGTGGCGTTCAACCCCAGTGTCCGTGCCCGATCGAGCTGCCGCTCGATCATGTGGCGCCTCCCTCTGCCGGTGAACGCACCGGGGGCATCGAACACCGGCCCGACGACCCGCCGGGCGCGAATCCTCAGCAGCATCAGGACGTTGGTGCGTGTCCCGATCGCATCGATGCCAATGCTGAACCGCCTTCGGGCCAGTTCGCGTGCCTCGGGTGAAAACAACAGGAACCGCAATCGTGCCAGGGGAGTCTGGGGCGATACGAAGGCGTTGTCCCATGGCGCAGAGAGCGGGAAAAATTCGTCGACATGGGGGTTATTGGCGACCGTGTCGGCGTTCCAGGGCCCGGCGGCAACGGTGATCTTGGCGTGCGGAAAGCCCCCCCGCAGCGCTTCGAGCAACGGCGTCGTCACCAGCAGGTCACCGATGTGGTTCGCCTGCAGCACGAGGATCGATTCGATGATCGGGTCGCCGTCGAGGGATGGCGGCAGCTGACCTGCGGCGAGAAACGCGATCGCGCGGGCGAGCCGCCAGGGCAGCTGCTGGCGTCGCCGCCGCGTGCCGGCCACGACCATGCCGGACGTCGCGTTACCCGTCACGGGATCTCACCTGGCTTTCCAGGACGGCAGCCCGCGGCACGCCGCCATGAAAGGAAACGCGAGCAGGTACCGTGCCCGCCGTTCCCGCACCTGCAAGGCGAGGGACTGCCAGTACAGCGACCACGCCATCGCCGGGCGCTTTCGATCGACGTAGAAAAGGCTCGCTACCCGGGCCGCTTGGGCGATGTAACGCCGCCGTGGCCCTCGGTTGACCACGCCGCCATAGCCACCGGCTCGCTCCGTGCGGAGCAGATGCCGGATCCCGTCGAACCGATACCGGCTGGTATTGGAGATGCCCTCGGCATGGGTTCGGTACAGGCACAAGGGCGGCGACGATAGCGTGACGAAGCCCGGGAAGGCACCGATCCGCAGCCAGATGTCGACATCCTCGCACGGGGCGGTGGTGAATCCGCCGACGGTTGCAAGCATGTCGCGCCGCATCGTCGTCGCGCTGGGAAGGTGCCATCCGAGGGGCGATCGGAAAAAGGAGTCGTGGCGTGTGAGGGACAGCGGAGGTGGCGTGGCCGACAGCGCGGGCGGATGTCCCGTAAATGCCGTCCAACGGGCGGAGACGATACTCGGCGCGTCAGCGGCGTCGATTGCGGCCTTGAATGTCGCCAGCGTCCAGGGGGGCCAGAGGTCGTCGCTGTCGAGAAAGGCGACGTAGGTGCCCGTGGCGTGCTCGAGCGCGAGATTGCGGGCCGCGCCCGGTCCGGCATTGGCTTGGCGATAGACCTTGATCCGGTCGCCATAGCCGGCAAGAACCGCGAGGGTGTCGTCGGTCGAGCCGTCGTCGGCCACGATGATCTCGTAGTCGCCCTCCTCTTGGGCGAGGACGGAATCGATCGTTGCCGCGATGAACGGTGCGCGGTTATAGCTCGGTATGACGACGGAAAACAGCGGCATGTCGGTTGTCGTGCCGGGCTGCAGGACTCAGGCTTCCCCGGTCCGCTCCGATCGGGAATCACTCAGCGACGAGCGCAACTCGCGGGCTTTGAGCCGCGTCAGGTAATCGTAAAACGCCATCAGCAGGCAGTAGTCGAACCCGGGCCGGCCATCGAGGATCCCGAGCTTGTAGATGTAGAGGTACAGAAACCGGACGACCGGCCGGGCGGGGACTCGATCGGCGACCCATTTGAGGCGCTGCTGGCGGGTTTCCTTCCCGGTGCCTGACGATGCGCCGGGGAGCGACCCGTGTGCGGTGCCGGAGACGATCCGCCGTGCCTCGTCGGACGAGTATTTGTTGTGCCGCGTCACCCAGTCGGTGATGCCGCGGGAGAAGTTGTGGTGGTCGTACGGCTCGCGGATCGTCCCCACCCCGCGCTGGGCCTCGGCGAGGATCTGACCGTGGCCGACCTGGCCGAACCGGGCCTCGCCGCGTTTGAGCAGACGTGCCTGGTAGTAGGGATACATGCTCGCGTGGCGGATCCAGCGCCCCATGAAAAACAGCCGGTTCGCCAGGACGTAGGCGCTGTGCTCGTCGCGGGATGTCACCGTCTCCAGTTCCGCACGGAGCGGCTCGGTAAGGCACTCGTCGGCGTCGAGGTGGAGAATCCAGTCGTGGCGGAAGCCGACCGTGTCGACCGCCCAGTTTCGCTGCGCCGCGAACGAGTCGAACGGCCGCTCCGCGATCCGCACCGGGTAGCGGCGGACGACGTCGAGGGTGCCGTCGGTGCTCCCCGAGTCGAGGACCACGATGTCGGAGCCCGCCGGGAGCGAGTTGAGGCAGCGCGCGACGTTGATCTCCTCGTTCTGGGTGAGGACGAGGATCGAGTAAGGCATGACGGCAGCTACTGTGAGGAGACGGTGTCGCCGACGACCTCGTGGCAGATCGCCTCCACCCGCCGTGCCCACACGCCCGCGGCGTAGCCAGGAGCCACCGCGCGAGCGCGCCGGCCCATCGCCGGCAGCTCGTCGGCGTGGTCGTGGATCCGGCGCAGCGCCGCCGCCAAGGCTGGCGGGTTGGCCGGTGGCACGAGCCAGCCATTGGAATGGGGGTGGAGCAGTTCCACGCCGGCCCCACAGGCCGTCGTGCAGATTGCCGGTAGGCCGGAAGCCAGGGCCTCGGCGAGGACGACACCCCAGGGTTCGTAACGGCTCGGCAGGATGAATGCCCCGTGGTCACGGAGGACGGCCGGCTGATCTCGAGGTTGGACGAAGCCGAGGTCGATCACGCCCTCCGCGCCGGCGACCTGCGGTCCCAGCGCGCCGCGGCCGCAGCAGGTGAGCGACCAGGGAACAGCGACACTCCGGCGGTACGCCGCGTAGGCCTCGAGCAGCACGTCGAGGCCCTTGCTGGCGACATATCTGCCCACGAACAGGAACTTCCGTGGCCAGCCCCCCGGAAGCCGCTCGCGCTCGTCGAGCAGCCCCTCATGGAACAGCCGCTCGTCGTAGGCGTAGACGCCTTTGTGGATCCGTCGCTCAGGAATGCCGATCCGCCGGGCGTGTTCGGCCGCCCGCTCACCGGCCACGAGGACCGCCGCCATTCGCCGAACGTACCGGCGCTTGAAGGGGACGGTGAGTGTCTGCCGCAAGCTGCCGAGCCATGGCGTATCCATCGACATGATGAACGGCACGCGGGCGAGGCCGGGCACGGTGGCCAGCCGTCGATAGGCCGGGAAACCCCAGCCGCACACGAGCACGACGTCAGGGCGCCGTTCCTGCACGAGTCGCTCGACGAGCAGGCCGTCGTCACGTTCGCCGGGGGCGAGGAGGCGATGAGGGATCCCGGCGAGCATTCCACCGTCAAACGCCGTATCGGACGAGGCGTGCTCGTCGGCGTAGGCGATCACCTCAAGATCGATCCCCGGCCGGGCGGACAGCGCCCGCCAGCAGGCCGCCATGTAGCCGGAGATATTGGTCCAACAGATGACGAGTTTCACCGGAGCGACCGGTCGGTCGTGTGAGTACCGACACTCCGACTCAGGTTCGCTCGGCAAAGCATGTCAAGGGCTTGGGCATTAACGGCACTTACGCTACGACAAGCCGCAGTGCCTCGTCGAGGGTGGCCGCCGACTGCACGATACCGGCGGAAACCGGATTCCATGGGCCGACATGCCGTTTGCGTGGAAAGAGGCTACGGGTCGCGAACGACATCCCACGGTGCAGGAATTGCGAGAGCGGAGGGCGTTGCAAGTCATAGTGTGTCAGCCACTGCTCGATCGCTCCCCAACGGACAGCGCCCGGTGGGACGACCGATCCCGGGCGACGTAGTGTGGCGATCGCTGCTGCACGCTCGGCAGGAGTGCAGTGGAGACTGTCGAGTTCGTCAAGGATCCCGATGACGAGCCGTTGCCAATTGACCTGCCATGTGCCGAGCGTAACGGGATGGTGTTCTCGGCATGCCAGCAGCGTCTCCGCGATCGCAGAGGTGATGCAGATCGGCAGCCCACGTTCTTCGAATTCGTCGCGACCGTAGAGGCGGAGAAAGTCGTCGAACACGCTTTGGCCAGTGCTTCGCTGCTGGGAACTGTAGCCGTTCGACCACGGACCGATGTGGGCCACGCACAACACCTCGTCAACGAGCGTGTAGTCGCTGGTCTCAGCGGCCATCACGACACCCGAGCAGACGTCGGGGGAATTCCCCACGAAGAACCGACCCGCGCGTTGCCGGATCCCGTGAACCCTGCTCGAAAGAAACAGGGAATTGTAGATCATCGGCGCGAAATGCAGATGCTGAGATTGGTCAAACCAGGCATCGAGAAGGGGGGCTGTCGGGATCTCTTTTACATCGCCGCTGCAGGCCAAGGTAAACAGCTTTTGCCGCTCGCCGCAGAAGGTCACCTTGCGGTAGTTGACGACGGAAGGTCGCGTCGCGCGAAGCGCCGTCAGCAACCGCTTGATTCCACCAGTGAGAAACACGTCTTTGTCGGAAATGTATCCAACGTATTCCCCCCGAGCAACGTTCAGTCCGCGCTCCCAGTTGTCATGCATGCTGAGTGGTCGATCTGCGGTCTGCACCACCACTCGGCGATCGGATGCAAACGTATCGCGAAGCGAGGGCTTGTCCGAATTCTCCAGAACGATCACCTCCACATCGTCCGTGTGGGACTGGAGAACGGACCGCACCGCGCGGGTTGCCAGTTCGGCTCGATTCCGTGTGGGGACGACGATACTGGTCAGAAGTGCCGGCACGTGGAGAGTCTCCTGGTGTGATCGAAGGTAATGGTGAACCGCGGTCTTCGGGTTGTCGCCGGGTCCCCACGGACGGTCTGGGTAGAGATCAGGGCAATCGCATCTTCTGAGAGCGGCACAAGTATTGCGGTGAGTCGTCGAAAGGCAAGCGGGCGGCGGTGGCCGCACGTCGTTTCGCCTGTGTCACGGAGGACGACTTGTGATTGTTTCAACGAC
>VGZO01000033.1 GCA_016872555.1 Planctomycetota bacterium | reverse complement strand
AGCCCGAGGCGACTCCCGGCGCGGCGCCGGAAGCCGCGCCGGTCGGAAACGCCGCGGTGCCGGCCGCAGGACCGGCGGTGCGGAGCCGGCGGATCACCTCGGCGACGAGGGCACGGATCTCGTCGGCGGTCGGGGGAGCGGGATGTGGTGTCATGGCGGTGCCGTGGTCAGGCAGTGGCGTCGACCAGGCCGATCGTGCTCCAGCGGGCGGGGGTGGTGTCGGAGCCGAGGCGTTCACGGAGCAGGCGGCCGTCGCTGGTGATCACCACCAGGTCGCCGACGGCGGCATGGACCAGGTCGATCGCCAGCTGCGGATCGCCGTCGAATCCCCGTCGATCGGCCAACAACGGCTGCACCACGAGGAGGCGCGTGCCCGCCAGCGAGCGGTGCTTCACCGTCGCCGTCGCCGTGCCGATGATCCGGGCGAGTTGCATCGGGAACCACCGGGTCAGTCGAGGGTGTCGGCGCTGCCGAGGATCCGCAGGTCGTCGACGAGCGTGCAGCGGCGCTGGCGGGTGAACGTGAGCGGTGTCGTCACCCCTTCGCCAGTCGGCGTGGCGATCGAGAACGACAGATATCCCTCGCCGCCGAGGCCGAGGCCGGCCATGCTCGGGCCGTTCTTGATGAACAGCGTCGTGTCGAGGAGGCGCCCCATCCGCGTCATCGCGCGGACGTCGCGGGAGTGGATGATCGCGGTGTGGCGGAAGCCGTGCTCGCTGTCGTGCGCCCGTTCGATCGCCTCGTCGACGTCCTTGCAACGGACGAAGGGGAGGAAGGGCATCATCTGCTCGGTCGGCACGAACGGGTTGTCGGGGGCGGTCTCGCCGAACACCAGCTCGAGGCCGTCGCGAGGCGTCGCCCCGGCCGCACGGGCGAGGACGGCGGCATCCTGGCCGAGGAGGTCCTTGCAGGGCACCGGGTGGCGGTGGGCCCCTTCGCCGGCCATCACGATCGCCTTGGCGGTGAGGGCGTCGACCTGTGCGGCGCTCAAGCGCAGCGCCCCGGCCCGCTCCATGGCCGCGAGCATCGCGTCGAACACCGCGGCGACGACGAACACCTGCTTCTCGGCGATGCACAGGAGGTTGTTGTCGTAGGCGGCGCCGGTGATGATCGACCGCGCGGCGTGGTCGAGGTCGGCGGTGGCATCGACGACGACCGGCGGGTTGCCGGGGCCGGCGACGATCGCCCGCTTGCTCGACTGCAGCGCCGCCTTGGCAACCGCCGGGCCACCGGTCACGCAGATCAGCTTGACGCCGCGGTGGTCGAACAGTTCCGCGGCGGTCTCGAGCGTGGGCTCGGCGACGAGGCACACGAGGTTGTCGATCCCGAGATCGCGGTGGATCGTGGCATTGAACCGGCGCACCCCCTCGGCGGCGACCCGCTTGCCCGAGGGATGCGGGTTGACGACGACGGTGTTGCCGCCGGCGATCATGCTCACGGCATTGCCGGTGATCGTCGGCAGCGAATGGGTGACCGGCGTGATCGCGCCGATCACGCCGAACGGGGCATGCTCGACCACCGCCAGGCCGTGGTCGCCGCTGAACACGTCGCTGGTGACGAATTCGACCCCGGGCGAGCGCTCGCCGAGCACGCGGAGCTTTTCGATCTTGTGGTCGAGCCGGCCGATCCGCGTCTCGTGAAACTCCATCGTGCCCAGTTCCACCGAGTCGTCGATCGAGATCCGGCGGATGTGCTCGATGGCCCGCTTCCGCCCGGCGATGCCGGCGCGCTCCAGCTGCCGGAAGGCCTCGCCGGCGGCGCGAACGGCCTCGTCGACGCTGGCGAAGATGCCGTGGCGACCGGCGAACGACGGCGCGGCGACCGGCCCGGCGGGGATTGCCGCGGGGGCCGGCGGCGCGCCGGTGCGCAACTCGGCGATCACCTGGCGGACGATCGCGGCGATGTCGGGGCAGGAGGGAGTGGCGGTCGCCATGGGATATGGTTCTCGACGGGCGGTGGAGGGTGGCGAAGGCTCAGCGGTCGAACACCGGCTTGCCGCCGATCCGGACGGAGTCGATCAGGCCGATGACGACGGCGTCGATCGGCAGCGATTTGGTTTCGGGCGTCAGCCGGGCGCTCGATCCTTGCGTGACGAGGACGAACTGCCCTTCGCCGGCCCCGAGCGTGTCGACGGCGATGAACGTGCGGCCCGTGGTGACGAGCCGATCGCGCGTCTTCTCGTCGAGCCGGTAGGGTTCGACGACCAGCAATTTGTGGCCGGTCATCGACTCGGTCTTCTGCGTGGCCACGACCGAGCCGGTCACCATCGCGACGAACATCAGCCACCTCCCTCGGCGAGGCACTCGCGGGTCTGGCGGGCGACCACCAGCTCTTCGTTGGTCGGAATCACCCACACCGCGACGCGCGATCGCGGCTGGTGGATCGGGCGCTCGCCGCTGGCGGGCGCGGTATTGGCCTCTGGGTCGATCGCGATCCCGAGGTCGGCCAGGCCGGCGAGCACCGCGGCGCGGATCGCCGGCGCGTTCTCGCCGATCCCGCCGGCGAAGGCGATGCAGTCGAGCCCGCCGAGCTCGACCAGTCCCGCACCGAGCCAGTGGCGGATGCTGGCGACATAGACCTCGATCGCAGTCCGCGCCCGGTCATTCCCCGCCGCGGCCGCCTCCTCGAGGTCGCGCATGTCGCCGCTGGTGCCCGACATCCCGGCCAGGCCGGCACGGCCCGACAGTTCGGCGAGCAAGTCGCCGAAGTCGCGGCCCGTGCGCCGGGCGACGTGCAGAATCGCGAACGGATCGAGGTCGCCGGCGCGGTTGTTTTGCGGGAGCCCCGACTGCGGGCTCATCCCCATCGACGTGCCGACGCTCCGCCCGTCGTGGAGCCAGCACACGCTGCTCGACCCGCCGAGATGGCAGGAGATCGCACGCAACGGGCGCGTGGGCACCAGGTCGAGCAGTCGAGTGGCGACGTAGCGGTGGCTCGCCCCGTGGAACCCGTAGCGCCTGACGTGGTGCTCCTCGACCCACGAGGTGGGCACGGCGTACAGCCCGTTGCGCGGCGGGATCGTGGTGTGAAACGCCGTCTCGAACGCCGCCACGAGCGGCACGCCGCCGAGCCGCTGGCGGACGGTGCGCATCGCCTTCACGTAGGGCGGATTGTGGGCCGGGGCGACCTCCGCCATCTCCTCCATCGCCGCCAGCACGTCGTCGTCGACGCGCACGACGCCCGAGTAGCGGCCGCCATGGACCGCCTTGAACCCCACCGCGGCCACATCGCCGACGCTCTCGAGCGCCCCGCCCGGTGTGGTGAGTTGGGCCAGCGCCGCCTCGAGGGCCACGCCGTGGTCGGGCACCCGTTGGACCGCCTCGAGTTTCACCGGCTCGCGGCCGGGCACGGTCGCCGTGGCGTAGACCCGGCTTTCCTCGGCGCCGATCCGCTCCACCCCACCGCGCGCAAGCTCGACCTCGGCGCCGTGCGCTCCATGCGCGGCGCTGTCGGGCAGCTCGAAGAGCCGGTACTTGAAGCTCGTGGAGCCGAGGTTGGCGACGAGGATCTTCATGGAGGAAAACGCCGAGGACGACCGCGCCGGCAGATGCCGGGCGGGATCACGACCATTCGCCGTGCCGGCCGCCGCGACTCCGCGGGCGACCGGCTCCGACACATCGCCGTCAGCTGAAGAACGCCGCCGTCAGGCTCTCGGCCGGACGCGGGATGACGTGGCTGGCCACGAGCTCCCCGACCTGCTGGGCCGCATTGGCTCCCGCCTCGACCGCCGCGCGGACGCTGCCCACGTCCCCCTGGACGATCGTGGCCACGAAAGCGTTGCCGATGCTGATCCGCTTGAGGATCTTCACGTTGGCCGCCTTGGCCATCGCGTCGGTGGCCTCGACGAGGCCGACGAGTCCCTTGGTTTCGAGCAGTCCGATCGCCGTGTTCATGGAAAACCCCTGGGAAATGGATCAAAGAGGATGAATGAAACCGATCAGAAGTGACTGAAAACGATCGAGTCTGGGCGGGAAGCCGCTCAGCTCTTCGACGGGAGGACGATCTCGAGGTCTTCGTGCGGGCGGGCGATGACCTGCACCCCCACCACGTCGCCGATCCGGCCCCCGGCCGCCGCACCCGCGTCGGTCGCCGCCTTCACCGCGGCCACGTCGCCGGAGACGAACGCCGTCACCAGCCCGCTGCCGATCTTGTCCCACCCGATGAAGGTGACGTTCGCCGCCTTCATCATCGCGTCCACCGCCTCGACCAGGGTGACGAACCCCTTCACCTCGATCATGCCGAGGGCTTCGACGTTCTTGGCCATCTGCCGCCGTGCTCCTGTCGTGGAGACCATGTCACTCGCCGCGGGGACCTCCCCGCCGACCGCGCCGGCTCGCACCGGCTGGACGGTCGTGTTCGTCTTCGGCCTTCCCGCCGTGGTCCGCTGCCTACCCGCGGCGCGCTTCCGGCTCATGCCTGCCTCACCAGTTCCACGCTGTCGGCGTGGTCGAGATCGGCGGCGTTGCCCTCGTCGGTGTCGATGTGGACCTCGAGTTTGCTCGTCGCGTCGGCCCGGACGAGCAGGTCGCGAAACACGATCCCACATCCCGACCGGATCACGAGGCTCATCCGGTCGCCGTCGCGGACACCGAAATGCTCGGCGTCGGGGAAGCTCATGTGGACATGGCGCTCGGCGCGGATCACGCCCTCGGTGAGCTCGACGGCGCCGGCCGGCCCGACGAGGATGCACCCGGGAGTGCCGGTGATCTTGCCGCTGGCCCGCACCGGGAGATCGATCCCGAGCGAGATGCCGTCGGTGAACGCCAACTCGACCTGCGATGCCTTGCGGGTCGGCCCGAGGACGCGCACCGTGGGGAGCATCTTTCGCTTCGGCCCGACGAGCATCACCGTCTCCTCGGCGGCATAAAAGCCGTCTTGGTAGAGCGGCTTCATCGGCGTCAGCGTCCGCCCCGGCCCGAACAGCTTCTCGACGTGGTCGTCGGTGAGATGGCAGTGGCGGGCCGAAATACTGACGACGAGCTTCGGTGCGGCACCGGCCCGCGTCGCGGCCGCCTGCGAGGGCACAACGCCGCTCGAGCGAAGGACGATCTCGCGCACCACGCGCTCGACGGCGGTCCGGTCGAGGCCGGCGGGAAGCCCGGCCAGGGGAGCGGCGGCGATCATGACCGGCCTCCACGGCGCTTGCCGACGGCAGCCCGCTTCCGCACCGCAGCGCGCGGGCCGGCCGGCTCGAGCGGCATGGCGGGCATCTCGACGGCAGCGGCTGATTCCGCCGCGGGCAGGGAGGCCAGTTGCAGTTCCGAACCGGCTGCGGCGACGATCCCGCGCCACGCCCCGTCGAGGCCGCTGTCGCTGACGACGACATCGACGGCATCGAGGCCCGACACGAACGTCAGGCTCTTCCGCCCGAATTTCGAACTGTCGGCGACGACGATCACGCGGCCGGCGGCGCGGAGCATCGCCTGCTCGGTCTCGGCGAGGAGCAGATGGGCATTGAACAACCCCTCGGCCGTGATCCCGGCGGCGGACAGGACCGTCGTCGTCACGTGGAGCCGGCCGAGGAGCTCGTTGGCGTAGGGCCCGAGGCAGACGCCTGTCCGCGGCGACACGTAGCCCCCGAGGAGCACGAGGTCGGTCCGCGCCTGGGCGGCGAACAGGTTGGCGACCGGAAGACTGTTGGTGACGACCTGGAGCGACCGGCCGACGAGCAGCCGGGCGACCTCGTAGGTGGTCGTGCCCCCGTCGAGAAGCACCGTCTCGCCGTCGGCGATCATCCCCGCGGCGGCGGCGGCGATCACCCGCTTCGCTGCCCAGTTGGCCGGCTGCCGCTCGTCGAACTCGGCGAGCCGCGGCGGTCCGCCGGCGGCGAGGACCCCGCCGTGCGTACGTCGGGCGAGCCCTTCCTCCTCGAGAGCGTCGAGGTCGCGGCGGACCGTCGATTCCGAGACGCCCAGCTCGCCGACCAGTTCGTCAAGCGCCGCGAACCCGCGGATGCGGATGAAGTCGATCAATCTCGTCCGCCTCAGCTGCGTCGACACGCCGGAAAAGCTCCGTAAGCGATAGATAGTATGCATGTGTTTCAATTGTTGTCAATGATTTCAATGAATGAATGTGCTAGTTTCCTATCAGTCGTGATGTTGATATCGGTCATGACGAAAAAACCGCTATGGTGGGTGGCGGCCTCGATGCCGATGCAGATGCGCGGCGGCTCGACGAGGGGCCCGCGAGCGCCTGGAGTAGGGAACGGGGGGGTAGGGAATGGCAGTCGTCCGTCACGTGATCGCGGAGGATGGGGCGGCGGCAGCCGTCGACGGGGTGGCGATCGGCGCTTGCGCCGATCCGGCCTCGATGCGCGGCCCGATCACGGCACTGGTCGCTGCCTGCCGCGACGCCGCGCTCGCGACCGCCGGGCCGGCCGTGCGCTCCGACGGTCTTCTCGGCGAGCTGGCGTCGAGGCCCGGGCGAGCGGTCGAAACGTGGGTGGCCACGGCCGAGGCAGGGGGCGGGTGCGTGGGGCTCGTCACGCTCGTCACGACCGAGGGTGCCGTTTCGGTCGGCTGGCTCCTCGTCAGCCCGGCGTGGCGGCGACGTGGCATCGGGCGGGCGCTGGTGGCGACGGCGGCCAACGCCGCCGCCGCGCGTGGTCATGGGCCGCTCACGGCCGACACGCGGGTCGACTGGCACGAGGCGACGGCCTTCTGGCAGGCTATGGCAGTCGGAGGGCCGACCGATGCCGGGCGCGACGATCGGGGGCCGCCGCGCGGGGGCAATCGCGAATGATCGGCGGAATCCCCCTGGCTGCCGCGCTGGTCACGGCGCTCCTTGGCTGTGCCGGGCTCGTGTGGCCGGCAGCCGTGGCGAACGTCGTCGGGATCGAGCCGCGGGGAGCTCTTGGGCTGGCCGAGATCCGCGCGACCTATGGGGGGTTTTTCCTCGCCCTTGGCGTCGCATGCCTGTTCACGCGTTCGCCGATGATCTTCACCGTCGTGGGGGTCGCGTGGTATGCAGCCGCCTTCGGCCGGGCCCTGTCACTCGCCGTCACCGGGACGGCGACCCGGCGGGATCTGGGAGGAGTCGCGTTCGAGGCGGCGATCGGCGTGGCTCTCCTGACCGCCCGAGCGTGAGTGAGAGCTGGTGCGAGGAGCGGTCGATGGCCGATGCGGAGCAGCTACGAGGGCGATGGTTGGGATGGCTGGCGCTGGTTAGCGCTGCCGTGGGTGCGCTCATCTTCGTGGCGATGCTGCGCCTCGTCGGCACGCTCGACCCGACTGTCGGCGAGATCCAGTTCACGTTCACCGAGCCGGCGTTCCGACGGATTCTCGAGGCCTGGGGACCGGACGGGCAACGGCGGTTTGCCGCCCACTTCGCCTACGACTACCCGTTCCTCGTCTGTTTCGGGGTGTTCGGGTGGGCGCTCGGGACGTGGCTTGCCGACCGGCTCGAGCAGCCACGGTGGCTGAAGGGCGTTCTGCCATGGCTCATGCCACTGGCCGCCGGTGGCGATGCCGTCGAGGACGTGATCCAGCAAGGGCTCGCGGCTGCGGCTCCCGGAAGCCGGCCGGCGCTGGATTACCTGCTTGCCGGCTGTGCGGCGACGATGAAATGGGGTTTGATCGCCCTGTTCACCCTGCTTGTCCCGTGGGCCTGGCGGCTCGTGTCGCGTCAGGAGGGGAGCGGTCGGACCGCGACGGCCGGTCAGCCAGGCCGTTGAATCCGGGCGGGATTCCGGCCGCCACGTCAGGATGACGCGATGCCCTCCATGATCGACGGCCCTCGTGATTCCGGCGACCCGCGTGGGGCTGTCGTCGTCGTCCGCGCCGATTTCGAGCGCGACGACCACCGCGCTGCCGTCCTCGCCCTGACCGATGCCTACGCCCGCGACCCGATGGGGCAGGGGGCGGCGCTCGCTCCCGACGTGCGTGAACGGCTCGTGCCGGCGCTGGCGGCGCACCCGACCACGGTGATCCTGCTCGCGTTCCACGGCGCCGTGCCGGTCGGAATCGCCACCTGCTTCGTCGGCTTCTCCTCGTTCGCCGCGCGGCCGCTGCTCAACATCCACGACGTCGCCGTCCTGGCGGGACACCGTGGAGTCGGGATCGGCGCGGCGTTGTTGGCCGGTGTCGAAGCCGAGGCCCGGACCCTCGGGTGTGTGAAGCTCACGCTCGAGGTCGGCGACACCAATCATCCCGCCCGCGCGCTGTACGAAAAGATGGGATTCGCACACGCCGACGGCGGCCCCGGTGCCGGGTTCGGTCTGTTTTTCACCAAGCCGCTCGGCTGACGCCCCGCTCGCCACGGGCACGCGGTGCAGCGGGCCGAGGGGGGCGGCTATCATGACCGGCTCGAGCGAACCGGGGAGCGTCATGCCCGACTCCGTCGTGTGCCCGTCGTGCAAGGTGCGGCTCAAGCCGCAGGACAGCCATCGCGGGCGCACGCTCCGCTGCCCGAAGTGCGGCCAACCTGTGGCGATCCCGTCGGCCACGGCGGCGATTCCGGCGGCTGTAGTGCCGCCCGTCGTGGTCGAGGACCCGGCCCCGGTCGCCGACGGCGCGCTGCCGGTGATCGTCACGACCGGCAAGACCGCTCCCGCCCCACGCCTTGCCCCGGCGTCGCGAATCGAGCCCGCGAGCGCCGCACCGCCTGTTCCGATCTCGCTCGCTGACCCCGAGCCATCGAGCCCGACTTCGGCGCCGGGCCCGATTCCCCCCGCCCACGACGCGATCGTGATCACGACGACCGGTGCCGGTGCTCCGCCGCGGGTGACCCCGGCTCCGGCCCGCGTGACTCCTCCGCAGCGGCCGCTGGCTCGACCGCGCTGGCTCGTGCCTGCGGGGCTCGGGGCGGCAGGGATCGCGCTGTTCGGCGGAGTCTGGCTGGCGACGCGCGGCAGGCCACGCCCCGCACGCCTCACGGGCGCACGAAGCGCGGCCCGCGCGGGAGAGAAAGCGGAGCCGGCCGTGCCCTCGCGCGGTCGCGGAGGCCCGCCGGCGGCGGTTCCTGCCCCGGCGCTGGCCGCGCCGCCGGCCGATACCGGCTCGTGGCTGCCGCTCCCGGTCGATTTCCCTGGCGTGGCGGTGCGGTTTCCCGTCGCTCCGGTGCCAATCGATCCGGTCGGCCACCTCACCGGCCCCGAGCGCGAGTTCGCTGCCGCGGCGTCGGCGGGAGCGAAGGCGTTTCGCGCCACGGCCGACGACCGCACCTTCACCGCGACGATCACGCCGCGCGACATCGGCGACGCCACGGCCGAGTTCCATCTCGAGCGGGCGCTGGCCAACCTCGAACTGCTTCATCCGGGGTTCGCGTGCGCGGCGATCTACCAGCCCGCGGCGACTGCCGACTGGCGCGATGCCGTGCTCGACGGCGCCGGCCGGCGGCGAATCGTGCGCCTCGCGCAGGGGGCCGACGTGGCCGCGGCGCTGGTCGTGGAGGGCCCGGCCGACATGGCCTACGACACGCCGGTCGTCCAGGGCTTCTTCCAGTCGCTGTCGCTGCCACCGGCGCCGCCGGTAGCAGCGCCGTGAACAGCGGGGCGGCGTCGCTCAGCGCGTTGACGGCTGCGCCTCGAGAGTTTTCCGTTTCTCGACCACGTCCGGCATGTCGGCGATCCGGGCGAGTGATCCTCCTGCCTGGAATCGCGCCTCGTACTGGGCGCGGTTTTTCCCGCCCCGATTCACGAGGCGATCGAACGCGTCGCTGGCGCCCTTGTCGTCCTCGGTGAGGGCCCGGGCGACCGTCAGCGCCCAGATCGAATCTGGATCCATATTCTCGACATTCCTGTCTTCGAAGAATTTCTTCGCGTCCCGAGCGACGTCGGCATCACGCCTTGCCTCTGCGAGAAGGACGCGATAGCGGTACTTGGACCGGCGCGTCTCGTCGTCCGGGTTTTGGACTTCGTCGAGGAGGTCGAATGCCTTCTTGGCGTAGGTGGCTGCGTCTTCGAGAGACAGCCCGTCGGCGGCGTCGTGCGCTCCGAACAGCAGATACAACTCGGCCGTCGCTGCGTAGGACCAGGCGAGGTCACGGCGGATTTCCCGCACGAACGAGCCGTTGTGGCGGTACTCCGCGAGGAGCTTTTCCTGGATCTTGGCGGCCTGCTTCAACCGCTCGATGGTCTTGTTGACATTGTCCAGGTCCGTCACGTCGATCAGTTCCAAAGCGACGAAATTCGCGAGGCCGCGGGCGTATTGCACCTGGTAGTCGATGTTCGCCCGCCTGTTGTCCAGGCACCTCTCGCGAAGAGTCTCGGACCGTTCGTAGTCTGCGCGAGCGTCGGCGAGTTTCCCGAACCTGGCGTACAGGTCGCCGCGGAAACCGAAGCTCCGGGCAAGGTCGCGCGTCGCCTCCTCGCTCGGCGACTTGTCGTACAGCGCCTGGCGGATCTGCAACCCCTCGGTGAAGTGCTTGTGCGACTTGGTGTAGCACTCGTTGTCCGTGAATTCCGCCGACTTGGACGAGTTTTCGCCGAGCCACAGATACCAGCGGCCGAGCTCGTGGTGAACCTCGGCGAGCAGGAACTCGTCGGAGTCGCTCAGGGACGTGCCGAAGCCGCTTCTCAGGTCCTCGAAGTGTGTCAGTGCCGCTTCGAGGTCCCGGGGCGTCGTCGAGATCATGTCGGTTCGCGGGTCATGTTCCCGGTCGCGGCGGAAGCGTTGCTGCCCCTGCAGCAGCTTGTTGCGGGCGAGCCGCCGGACGAGATTCGCATCGGTGCGATCCTTCTCGCGGGCCTTGATCAACGCCCCCTCGGCGGAGATCAGATCCTCGAGGTTCATCTTTCCCGCCACGTTCGAAACGCTCGCCGCGATCGCCTTCAGCTCGCGGATCCTGGCAAGCTGCAGCGGCGGGGCCGAGGCGGTCTCGTCGGGCGAGTCGGCGAGAAACTCGTCGGAGAATGCGTCGATGTCGCGGGCGAGCTGCCCGAACAGTTCGACGTTGCTCCAGTTCGACGTCACGAGTGGATTGGCGATTTTCTCGAACGTGTTGACCGCGGCATCGAAGCGGGCGTCGGCGCGCTTCCGCTGGAGCGTCGCGTCTTCCTTGGCGCGCGTCGCGTTGAGAGCGAGTGTTGCCGATTGCGTGGCGTTGCGGTGCTCGCGGTCAGCCTGCCTCCACAGCACTCCCGCGGCGACCACCGCCGCGACGACGACGGGCAGTGCCACGCCTGCCGTGGCGACGATTCCGGCGTGCCGGCGGACCTGGCGCAGGCAGCGGTCGGTCAACCGCTCGGGGAGGGCATTCACCGGCTCGTCGCGGAGCCAGGCCTGGAGGTCGGCGGCGAGCGCCTTCGCCGTCGGATATCGGCCCGATGGCTGCGCCTGCATCGCCCGCTGGCAGATCGCGTCGAGGGCCTTGGGCACTCCCGGACGCCGGCTGCGGGCCGGGGGAACGCGCCCCGCCGCGAGCCGATCGCGGAAGTCGGGCTCGTCGCCCCGCAGGCCGGTGACGCCGGCGATGATGAAATACAGCGTCGCGCCGAGGCTATAGATGTCGGCCGCCGGTCCGAGCGCCCCGCCGGCGTATTGCTCGGGGCTCACGAACGGCCTGGTAAAGGCCTCGAGGCCGCCGCGCAGGTCTTCCCGCAGCGCGACGGTCGGCTCGTTACGGAACTCCGTCGAGCGTTCGAACGGGCGGGCCAGCCCCCAATCGACGACGAACGTCTCGCCGTACCGGCCGACCATGATGTTTTGCGGCTTGATGTCGAGGTGCAGGACGCCGGCGTCGTGCGCGTAGGCGATCGTGTTGCAGGCATCGACGAGATGCTCGACCAGGTCGCGCAGATCGAGGACCTGCTCGGCCGGCATGCCCGTGTTCGAGGTCGCATGATGGCGCTCGACGTGCGAGTGAAGATCTTTGCCGTCGATCCGCCGCATCGTGTAGAAGGGGCGGCCGTCCCAGTCGTGACCGACACCGTAGACCGGCACGATCCCGGGATGAGCGAGCTTGCCGGTGATCGACGCCTCGGCGAGGAGCTGGCGACGGAAGGCGTCGCCGTCCTGGTACTCCTCACGGAGCGTTTTCACGACCGTCTCGCGGTCGAGGTCTTCGTCGTGGGCGATCCGGAGGATCGACATGCCTCCCCTGCGATGATGGCGAAAGCGCGTGTAGCGGGTCGCCGTCGTCATCGTGTCGGAGGCGACGGCGGAAGGCCGGGTCGCCCCCGGATCGGTCGCGGCGTTGGCGGTGTCGCCGGAGCCGCTCGTGCCGCGCGTCTCGAGAGGATCGCGGGACGGGGAGACTGGTTCGGTCCGCCAGCTCTCCTCCCAGGCGCCATCGACGATCGACCGGTCCTGGGGAAACCGGTGCCGCAGCGCGGCGAGGTCGGGGCCATGACCGGCGGCGCGAGCTTCGGCGATCTCGATCACCAGCAGCCGCTGGAGCATCATCGGGCGCACGTCGGCAGGTAGGTCAGCCAGTTCCTGCTCGATCGTCGGCCCGGTGCCATCGCGCCAACTCGACCGGAAGCGCTCACAGGCTTCGCGAACCGCGGTGGTGAGCGTGGTGCTGGCAAGGCGGACGGGCGACGTGCCGGCCGGGCGTGACGACGGTGTGGTCATGGCTCGGAGAGATGGGGATTTACGGGTGGACGACTGCCACGGTCCACCGACATCCTACCGGCCGCCTCTCCCCCCTCGTAGCGATGGAGAGGCGACGCGGCCACAGCCTTTGCCGCGAATTCCTCCGGCGATCGCTGCGACCACGATGACCCGCACCGTCGTCGCTCCCCCCGGCCGGCTCGTGCCGGCGCGCCAGGCCGCGGCGGGCCTGCGGTACACTTCCGGCTGTCGACGAAGGGGGGACATGCCGATGAGCGGAGCGGTGCCGCGGGTGAAGACGGCGCTGGCCATCGCGCTGGTGTGCCGGGGGCTTGCCGCCGAGCCGGTCGATTTCGTCCGCGACGTCCGTCCGATCCTCGACGCCCACTGCATCCGCTGCCACGAGGGGGAGCGAGCGGAGAGCGGTTTCCGGCTCGACGTGCGGGCCAAGGCGCTCGCCGGCGGCGACGGCCACGGCCTGGCGATCGTTCCCGGGAAGTCCGCCGAGAGCAATCTGGTGCGATTCGCGCGCGGCGGCGCTGGCGTGCCGCGGATGCCGCCGGCCGATTCGGGCGTGGCGCCGGTGCCGGCCGCCGCCGTCGATCTCCTCGCGCGCTGGATCGACGGAGGGGCGACCTGGCCCGACGGCGTCGATCGGGTCAGGCTCGCCGACCCCGCCGACCACTGGGCATTCCGCCCCGTGACCGTCACCTCCCCCCCGGAGGTGCAGCGGGCCGACTGGCCGGCGGGGGACATCGACCGCTTCATCCTCGCGCGCCTCGAGGACGCGGGGCTCGCCCCCGCCGCGCCCGCCGACGCGCGGACCTGGCTGCGGCGGGTCACGCTCGACCTCACCGGGCTGCCTCCCACGCCCGAGGAGGTCGAGGTGTTTGTCGCCGAGCCGTCGGCGGCGGCGCGGCAGCGCGTCGTCGAGAAGCTGCTGGCTTCGCCCCGGTTCGGCGAGCGCCAGGCGCAGCACTGGCTCGACGTCGTCCGCTTCGCCGAGACCGACGGCTACGAGGTCAACACCGAGCGGCCACACGCCTGGCGCTACCGCGACTGGGTGGTCGACGCCTTCAACCGCGATCTGCCGTTCGACCGGTTCGTCACCGACCAGGTCGTCGGCGACGCCACCGGTGCCGACGCCGCGACCGGCTTCCTCGTGACCGCCGCGGTCCTCCTGCCCGGGCAGATCGGCGCCGACGACGTCTCCAAGCGCGCCGCCCGCCAAGACGCCCTGGCCGACATCCTCGTCAATCTCGGCGACGCGCTGCTCGGCCTGTCGGTGGGCTGCGCCCGCTGCCACGACCACAAGTTCGATCCGCTCCCGGCGCGCGACTACTACGCGCTCCAGGCGTTCTTCGCCGGGGTCCACTACGGCGACAGGGAGCTGCCCGATCCGGCGACGGGGCGAATCGAGGCATTGCTCCGCTTCGCCCGGCAGCGCCTCGCGACGGCGCTCGATGCCGACGATGCCGAGCGCGACGGGGCCGCCGCCGACGTCACCCGGCTCGAGGCGGAGCTGGTCGCGGTTCGGCGCTTCGTCTACGGCGGGCGATTCACCGAGCCCGAGCCGACCTGGCTGCTGCGCCGCGGCGATGCCGAGCAGCGCGGCGAGCGCCTCGCACCGGCGACCCCGGGCCTGTTCGCGCCGACGGCGGGGAGCGTGAGTCTCGCGGCCGACGCCCCGGAGCAGGAGCGGCGCCGGGCGCTGGCGGCATGGCTCGTGCGTCCCGATCACCCGCTGACGGCGCGGGTCATCGCCAACCGGATCTGGCAGACCCACTTCGGGACCGGCCTGGTGGAGACGGCCAACGACTTCGGCCGCAGCGGCACGCCGCCGAGCCATCCGCAGCTCCTCGACTGGCTCGCCGCCCGGCTCGTGGCCGAGGGCTGGTCGCTCAAGGCGCTCCACCGGCTGATCGTGCTGTCCGCCACCTATGGCCAGTCGAGCGAGACCGACCAGCGCGCCGGTGCAATCGACGCCGGCTGCCGGCTGCTGTGGCGCTTTCCCCCCCGGCGGCTCGAGGGGGAGGCGATCCGCGATTCGATCCTCGCCGTCGCCGGCACGCTCGATCTCACCGCGGGGGGCCGGGGGTTCGACCTGTTCACCACGCGCGGCGGGCTGTCGGGCTTTCCGCCGATCGAGTCGTTCACCGGCGCGGGGCTGCGGCGGATGATCTATTCCCACCGGATCCGGATGGAGAAGGAGAGCGTGTTCGGCGCGTTCGACTGCCCCGACGCCGGCCAGACGATCGGCCGCCGCCGCCAGTCGACCACCCCGCTGCAGGCCCTGGCGCTGCTCAACAGCCCGTTCACGGTCGACCAGTCGGCGGCCCTCGCCACACGGGTGGGCGCCGAGACGGCAGGCGCCGCCGATCCGACGGGCGCCGCGGTCGCCCGCGCGTTCGCCCTCGTCCTCGGCCGGGCCCCCGAGCCCGACGAGGCCGACGAGGCGAGGCGCCTGGTCGCCGACCATGGCCTTCCGGCGCTCGCCCGGGTCCTGTTCAATGCCGGCGAGTTCCTCTTCATCCCCTGAGTGTCCCCGGTCGTGAACCCCTTCTCCCCCGCGCCGTCGCCCCGCCGAGCGCTGCTCGACCGCCGCGCGTTCGTCGGCGATGCCGCGACGGCGGTTGCGGGCATGGCGCTGGCGAGCCTTCTCGACGGCGACGGGGCTCTGGGCGCGGTGCCGGCGATCGATCAGGCACGGCCGTTTGCCGCGCGTGCCGGGCACTTCGCGCCCCGGGCCAGGCGCGTGCTCGTGATCTTCTGCGCCGGGGCGGTGAGCCAGCTCGAGACCTGGGACTGGAAGCCGCGCCTCGTCGACTGGGACGACCGGCCGCTCCCCGGTGGGCCGGCGGTCACCTTCCAGGGGCCGGCCGGCAATCTCGCCCGGCCGCGCTACGCGTTCCGGCCGCGCGGCCAGACGGGGAAGATGGTCTCCGACCTGATTCCACACCTCGCCGAGCTGACCGACGACATCGCCTTCGTCCACTCCCTCACCAGCCGGTCCAATACCCACGGGCCGGCGGAGAATTTCCTTTCCACCGGGTTCGCCGCCGACGGGTTTCCGAGCCTCGGCGCCTGGATCGGCTACGCCCTGGGGAGTGAGAACGACAACCTTCCGGCGTTCGTCGCGATTCCCGATCCGCGCGGGATCCCGCAGGCCAGCGGCAACAACTGGGGCCCCGGCTTCCTCCCTGCCGAGTTCCAGGGCACGACGTGGAGCAGCACCGCGCCGATCCGCCACCTCTCCCTGCCGGCGGGGATCAGCGCCGGGGCCGACCGTGCCGGCCGCGACCTCCTCGCCCGTCTCGAGCGCCGCCACGCCGCTGCCCACCCCGCCGACACGGCCCTGTCGGCGCGGATCGCCGCCTATGAACTGGCCGCGCGGATGCAGTTGGCGGTCCCGGGGATCGCCGACCTCTCGACCGAGAGCGCGGCCACGCTCCGCGCCTACGGCGCCGACGACCCCGATCCGGTGCGCGGCGGCTTCGCGCGGAACTGCATCCTCGCCCGCCGGCTGGTCGAGCAGGGGGTGCGGTTCGTGCAGCTGTTCAACGGGGCGTACGCGAGTGGCGGCGAGCTCAACTGGGACGGCCACTCCAAGCTCCGCGAGCAATACGACCGCCACGCCGCGATCCTCGACCGCCCCGCCGCCGCGCTGATCCGCGACCTCCGTGCCCGCGGCCTCCTCGACGACACGCTGGTGGTGTGGTGCACGGAATTCGGCCGGATGCCGTATTTCCAGAAGGGCGCCCAGGGGCGCGACCACAACCCCGACGGCTTCACCTGCTGGATGACCGGCGCCGGCGTGAAGCCGGGGGTGAGCGTCGGGCAGACCGACGACTTCGGCGCGAAGGCCGTCGAGGAGATCCACCCGCTCTACGACTTCAACGCCACGATCCTCCACCTCCTCGGGATCGACCACGAGCGCCTCACGTTCCGGCACAACGGCGTCGAGCGACGGCTCACCGACGTCCACGGCCACGTCATCCGGGGGATCCTCGCCTGACCGGCAGGAGGGAGCATGGCGATGGCGTTCGGCGGGTTCGTCGATCCCCGTCTCCTCCAAGACCGGCTGTTCGCGGCGCTGTCGACGATGTTCGCCGGCGAGGTGCCGCTGTACGGCGGGGCGCTGGCGGTCAACGAGGCCTGTAACGCCGCCGCCTGCCGGCTGCTGGCGGCGCGCTTCCCCGGCCTGCGGGCCGGTGTCGCGCCCGCCGCACTCGGCGCCGAGCGCCACGGCGCGATCCGCATCGGCCGCCCCGACGAGTATCGTCAGGTCGGGCGGCTGTTCGCCTGCTTCGCGATGGAGCCGCACGGCTTCTACGACATGACCAGCGTCGGCGCGAAGCGGCAGCCGATCATCGCGACCGCGTTCCGCTCGCGGCGGCGTCCCGAGCACCGGATGTTCTGTTCGCTGCTGGTGACCGACGGGTTTCCCGCCGACGTCCGGCAGCGGATCGAGGAGGCGCTGGCCCCGCGCGACGTCCTCGGCGACGAAGCGCGCCGGCTCCTCGACCTCCACGATCGAAACGGTGGCCTCGACGCCGACGAGGGGGCGGCCCTCGTCGGGGAGTGCGTCGGCCGGATCTTCGCGTGGACCGGCCGCGGGGGGCCCCACGAGCTGTACCGCGATCTCGTCGCCGCCGACATGCGGATCGCCGCCGACATCGCCTGCTTCCCGTCGCACCACCTCAACCACCTGGCGTTCAATTCTCTGGCGATCGACCTGTTCACGGCGGCGATGCGCCGCTGCCTCGCCGAGCGCGACGACGCCTGGTTCCGCGCCCGCGCCGGCGCGGTCCTCGCCGGGCTCGCCGACCGCACCGACGCAGCGCTCGTCCGCCTCCTCCTTCCCGGGGTGCCCGCCGCGCTCCCGACCGGGGAGGCTGTGCCCGCCGCGGTCGTCGAGGGAATCGCCGCCGACCTCGCCGACAGGCTCGGCACCGAACCGTTCGCGCTTCATCGGCTGCGGCACGCCGGGTTCAAGGAATCGACCGAGGGACCGCCGGCCGACGTGCCGGTCTTGCTGCGGCAGGATTCCTACCGGGCCCTCACCGAGCCGGTGTCGTTTCACACGCTCGCCGGCGGCACGGTCGCGGGGTCGCACACGGCCCGGTTTGGCGAGGTGGAACAGCGTGGCTACGCCTGCAGCCGCCACGGCCGCGCCCTCTACGACGACTGCCTGTCCCGAGGATCCGACACCGGGGCGTTCGCGCCCCTCGGTCACGCGGCCGACGAGCTGTTCGCACGGGGGCAGATCGTCGGCCGCTACCGGCCGACCGCGGCCGGCCTCGCCGCGCGGGCCGCGGGCGCACGGCTCACCGGCGACCTCGAGGTCCTCCTCGCCGCCGGCCTCGTGTCGCGCGAGCCGCTGCGCTACGAAGACTTCCTTCCGGTGAGTGCCGCCGGAATCTTCGCGTCGAACCTCCGCCAGGTGGCCGGCAGCGCCGCCACGGCTCCCGCGGCGGCCCGGACGCGCGGCGAGCTGGAGACGATCCTCGGGCGGACGATCATCGACCCGGTCGCCGCCGACACCGAGACCGAGGCGGCGTCGATCCGTGAGACGCTCGAACGGCTCGGCATCGCGAGCGCGGATCGGCACGATCACCCCGGGAGAGATCTCCATGCACCTGCCTGACGACGGGGCCGGTCGGCGTGTGCGCCGGGCGCCTTTGCGACGGCGCCGGGCCGTGACGGCGCTGGCGGTCGTCTTTCTGGCGGCTCTCGCTGCCGCCGTTCACGGCGCCGAACCGCAGGCGGTGACGGTGTTCCAGGCGGGGGACTCGGGGGTGACGCTGTACCGGATCCCGGGGATCGTCGTCACGCCGCGTGGCACGCTCCTGGCCTACTGCGAGGCGCGGCGCGACTCGCGGAAGGACTGGGGGGAGATCGAGGTCCACCTGCGGCGCAGCACCGATGGCGGGAAGACCTGGGAGGCCGCACGCCACGTCGCCCATCACGGCGCGCGGATCGAGGGGAATCCGACGAAGCTCGAAGGGGGCGAGCACGAGCAGACGGTCAACAACCCCGTCGCCGTCGTCGACCGCACCAGCGGCGACGTCGTCATGCTGTACTGCGTGAACTACGCACGGTGTTTCGTGATCCGCAGCGCCGACGACGGCGTCTCGTTTTCCCCACCCGTCGAGATCACCGCCGCGTTCGCGCCGTTCCGTGACCACGTGCCCTGGAAGGTGATCGCCACCGGCCCGGGGCACGCGCTGCAGCTGCGGACCGGCCGGATCGTCGCCCCCGTGTGGCTCGCGTTCGGCGCTGCGGGATCCCATCATCCGTCGGTTGCGGCGACGATCAAGAGCGACGACGGTGGCCGCTCGTGGCAAGCCGGAGAGGTGGCGGTGCCGGCCGGAGACGGCCGCGGCGATCCCAACGAGTCGATCGCCGCCGAGCGCTCCGACGGCAGCGTGTTGCTCGTGTCGCGCAACGTCTCCGCCCCCAACCGCAAGCTGGTGACGGTCGGCCCCGACGGCGCCGCCGGTTGGAGCACTCCGGCGTTCCAGGACGACCTTCCCGAGCCGATCTGCATGGCGGGGCTCGTCGCCGATCCGGCCCGGCCGGGGATGATGATCCTCTCCTGCCCCGATTCGGTGGCGCGCGACGCCGCGGGGGCCGAAGTGCCGGCGGGGCGCGGCAAGCGGAGAAAGCTGTCGCTCCGCGTCAGCCGCGACGACGGCCGCAGCTGGCCCATCGTGCGCGTCCTCGAGCCGGGCCCGAGCGCCTACTCCGACCTGGCGGTGCTGTCCGACGGCACGGTCATCTGCCTGTACGAGGCCGACGACCGGATCGTCGCCGCCCGTGTCGGGCTCGGCTGGTTGCTCGATGGCGGCACCCCGTGACGGGCACGCGGCCACCCGGATCGGGTTTGCCGTGGTGGCCCGGTCGGGGGATACTTTCGGCTCAGCCGACGACCGGATCCCCAGGGGACACGCTCGATGGACAGGCGCAGCCGCGAGCACCACCGGCTGGTCCCGGGGCCCGTCGCCGGGCGGTGGTCACGCCGGCCGGGGCTGGCGGTGCTGATCGCCCCGTTCCTGCTGGCGGCGGTCCCGGCCGCAGCCCAGCCCGACGGGCAGGAGCTGTTCGAGTCGCGGATCCGGCCGCTGCTCGTCGATCGCTGCTACGCCTGCCACAACGCGGCGAACGCCGCCGAGGGGGGCCTGGCACTCGATTCGCGTGCCGGTCTCCTTGCCGGGGGGGACTCGGGTCCCGCGATCGTGCCCGGTGACCCGGCGGCGAGCCTGCTTGTGCGCGTGCTCCGCCACGAGGTCGACGGGCTGAAGATGCCCAAGGATTCGGGGCGGCTGTCTGCCGAGGCGATCGCCGACGTCGAGCGCTGGATCGCGGCGGGGGCGGTCGATCCCCGCGACACCCCGCCGAGCCGTGTCGAGCTCGAGGCGGAAACGTCCTGGGAAGCCGTCCGCGGGCGGCGGATGGCGTGGTGGAGCTTCCAACCGCTCGTCGAGCCCGAAGTCCCGGCCGGCGCCGGGCGATTCGGCACCCACGCCGTCGACCGGTTTCTCGCCGCGCGGTGGCGGGAGGCGGGCGTCGAGCCGGCCGCCGAGGCCCCGCCCGAGGTGCTCGTCAGGCGGCTGTTTTTCACGCTCGTCGGCCTGCCGCCGACTGCCGACGAAGCGGCGGAGTGGACCGCGCGCCTCGCATCGCCGGGAGGCTTCGAGGCGCTCGTCGACCGGCTCCTCGCCAGCCCCCACTTCGGCGAGCGCTGGGCCCGGCACTGGATGGACTGGATCCGCTACGCCGACACGCACGGCTCCGAGGGGGATCCGGAGATCGTCAACACCCACCTCTACCGCGACGCACTGGTGCGCGCCCTCAATGCCGACGTGCCGCTCGACCGCCTGATCCGCGAGCACGTCGCCGGCGACCTCGTGCCCGATCCGCGCCTCGATCCGTCGGGCACGATCGACGATTCGGCGCTGCTCACCGCCCACTGGCGGATGGTGTTCCACGGCTACTCGCCGACCGATCCGCTCGAGGAGAAGATGCGGTTCGTCGACGACCAGATCGCCGCCTTTACCAAGGCCTTTCTCGGCCTGACCGTCTCCTGCGCCCGCTGCCATGACCACAAGTTCGACCCGATCAGCCAGCGCGACTACTACGCCCTGGCCGGCGTGATCGCCTCGAGCCGCCCCGGCCGGCGCGAGGCCGGGCCGCCGGACAGCGCCCAGGTGAGCCGTGCGGCGATCCTCGACGTGGCGCCACCGCTCCGCAAGGCGCTTGCCGACCGGTGGCAGGCCTCGCTCGGCGACCTCACGAATCGGCTCGCGTCGTTCGATCCACTCGTCGCCGCGGCCACCGAGCCGCGGCTCCTCCTCCACCCGCTCCACCGCGCCGGCGCCGACGGGACGGACACCGCGGCGTTCCGCGCGGCGCTTCCCGTGGCACAGCCGGCCGGCGCCGCGCCCGAGCCGATCGTCCGCTGGGACATGGCGATCGAGGCCGACCGGCGGGCCTGGACGGGGGTCGGCAGCGGCCTTGTCGACATGGCGGCGGCGCCCGTCGCCGGCCGGTTCGACGTGGCCGTCGAGGGGGAGCGGGCGATCGACCGCGTCCTGCCGCGGGCCGTCGTCACCCAGGCGATCTCCTCGAAGCATGGCGGCCGCGCCTGCTCGCCGGTGATCGGGGTCACCGGCGAGCGGGAACTGTGGGTCCTCGCGGCTGGCGGCGGTGGCGCGACGGTGCGCTACGTCGTCGAGGACTATCCCCGCAGCGGGCCGGTGTACCCGATCGCCGGGCTGACCCCGGAGTGGAAATGGCACCGCTTCGACCTCACCTACTGGGACGGCGATCGGATCCATGTCGAGCTGGCGACGGCGCGCGACGCGGTGTTGCCGGCGCCCAACGCCGCGGAGCGGTCGTGGTTCGCGCTCCGCGAGGTGCGGATCGTGCCGCGTGGATCCCCCGCGCCGCTGCTGCCCGACGAGCCGCGTGCCACGGTGGCAACGCGCGCGGGTGCCACCGACCCGACCGGCTACCGGACGGCGCTGGTGGCCGCACTCGGCGACGCGATCACCGCCTGGGGCGGCGGGCGGGCGACCGACCGCGATGCCCTGCTGATCGACGCGGCACTGGCGCAGGGGCTGCTCGAAAACCGGCTCGCCCACCTCGGCGCGGCGGCGGGCCTCGTCGCCGAGCAGCGCCGCCTCGAGGCGCTCGTGCCGAGCCAGCCGCGCGTGCCGGCGCCCGAGGAGACCGCGGGGCTCGACCATCCGCTCTACCGGCGCGGTGACCACCGTACTCCCGAAGATGCCGTGCCGCGCGGCTTCCCGGCGCTGTTCGGCACGGCCACGCCGGTGACCGCCGGTAGCGGACGGCTGGAGGTGGCAGCCGACCTGCTCGCGCCAGGCAATCCGCTGCCGCGACGCGTGCTGGCCAACCGCATCTGGCACCACCTCTGGGGCCGGGGAATCGCCGCCACCCCCGACAACCTCGGCCATCTCGGGCAGCCGCCGACCCATCCGCAGCTCCTCGATCACCTCGCGGTGCGCCTCGAGCAGGGGGGCTGGTCGCTGAAGGCGCTGGTGCGGCATGTCGTGACCGCGCGGGCGTGGCGCCTCGACTCGGCGGCGCCATCGGCGAGCCTGGCGCTCGACCCCGACAACCGCCTCTGGGCGCGGGCCGCCGTCCGGCGGCTCGAGGCGGAGCCGATCCGCGACGCCCTGCTGGCCTGCGCCGGCACGCTCGACCGCACGGTCCATGGCCCGCCCACCGACGGTTCCGCCGCGCGCCGAAGCCTGTATGTGCGCGTGGCCCGCAACGCGATCGACCCTCTGCTCCGGGTGTTCGACTTCCCCGAGCCGGCCAGTGCCACCGGCGCCCGCGACGTGACCAACGTGCCCGCCCAGGCGCTGGCGCTGCTCAACGATCCTCAGGTCGGCGGGCTGGCGGAGGCGTTTGCCGCCCGGGTGATCGCCGCCACCCCGGGTGGAACGGCCGACGACCGTCTCGACGCCATGGTCCGCGAGGCCCTCGGCCGCGCGAGCCTCCCGGCGGAGCGCGACGAGCTTCGCCAGCTCGTCGCCGCGGCGCGCGACGAGGTCGCGGCGCGGCAGCGCCGCCTGGCCGAGCTCGACGGCCGCGTTATGGCCGCGCGGCAGGCACTCGACCGACTCCTCGCCGACGCGCCGGCTCGGGCGACCGCGCCAGAGGCAGTGCCGCCACCGGCGCTCTTTGCCTGGGACTTCACCGCCGGTAGCGACGCCCTCGCTGGCGGGCCGACCGTGACGCTCCACGGCGGCGCTGCCGTTGGCGACGGGGCGCTGTCGCTCGCCGGTTCCGGGTATGCCACGACCGCCCCGCTTCCCCGGTCGATCCGGGCCCGGACGCTCGCGGCACTCGTCTGCCTCGATTCGCTCGACCAGCGTGGCGGCGGGGTAATGTCGATCCAGTCGGCGGACGGCGCCGTGTTCGACGCGATCGTGTTCGGCGAGCAGCAGCCAGGGGAGTGGCTCGCCGGAAGCAACGTCTTCGCGCGGACCCGGCCGTTCGGCGGGCCGCGCGAAACCGAGGCCGCGGCGCGCCCGGTCCATGTGGCGATCTGCTGGGATGACGACGGCACCGTCCGCGGCTACCGGGACGGCGTCCCCTACGGCGCACCCTACCGGACGTCGGCGCCGGTCGAGTTTCCCGCCGGCTCGACCGTCGTCTCGTTCGGCCTCCGCCACCTGCCCGCCGGTGGCAATCGGCTGCTGTCGGGCCGGATCCTCCGGGCCACGCTCCACGACCGAGCCCTTTCGGCCGACGAGGTGGCGACGCTCGCCGCCGCCGCCGGGAGCCGGTCGCGCGAGGCGCTGATCGCGGCACTCCCGGCCGACGATGGCGCCCGGGCCCGGGCGCTCGTGGCGGAGATCGACGAGGCCGAGGGGCAGCGGCGGGCAATCGCTCCGGTGGCCGACGAGGAGCGGGTCGTATGGGCCGAGGTGGCTGGCGCGCTATTCCTCTGCAAGGAGTTCATCTACCTGCGGTAATCATTTCTCTTCGGCGATGTTCGATTCCCCTTCGACAAACGCGGAGGGGCTGCCCATGCCCCGAGAGCCGGCGTTCAGGCGACCAGCGGAGCCATGGATGGCGAAGCGCAGTCGTCTGCGAGCGAGCGGAAGCCCGGAGGGCTGAAGTGAGCGTCCGGCGACGGGGCGTGGGCAGCCCCGACGTTTACCCTCTACCGCTGCCTGAGAGAATTCGACAAACCGAGGAGTCCGGGCTGTCGAGAGGTTCTGTGAGAGACACAAGGGAGAGCACATCCATGACCGGATCGATCGACTCAGTGATGCTTCCCCCGCGGCGGCGCCTCCTGGCCGAGGCGTCGATCGGCTTCGGCAGTGTCGCGCTCGCCGGCCTGCTCGGCCGCTCGGGTACCGCAGCGCCGCTGCCTGCCGGCGCGGCGCTGCCGCAGACGCACCATCCGGCCCGGGCCCGGCACGTGATCTTCTGCTACATGTCGGGGGGCGTGTCGCACCTCGACTCGTTCGACCCCAAGCCGCGCCTCGACGTCGACCACGGCAAGCCGCCGCCGATGAAGGTCGAGCGGACGATGTTCAACGACAACGGCCGCGTGATGCGCAGCCCGTTTTCGTTCACCCGCCACGGCGCGTCCGGGATCCCGGTCAGCAGCATGTTTCCCTGGATCGGGAAAATGGCCGACGAGCTCGCCGTGGTCCGCTCGATGACGACGCCGGTCAGCGAGCACGCCCAGGCCAACTTCCTCATGCACACGGGGTTTCCATTCCTCGGATTCCCGGGGGCCGGGGCGTGGGTGTCGTACGGGCTGGGCAGTGAAAACGCCGACCTGCCGGCGTATGTCGTCCTCCAGAGCGGCGGCGCGGCGGTGCCGCACGGCGGCGTCGGCCTGTTCAGCAACGCCTTCCTGCCGGGGCAGCACCAGGCCTCGATCCTCAAGGCCGACGCGGCCGAGGCGATCCGCAACATCACCCCCGCAGGTGCGGCCGACCTCCAGCGGCGGCGGCTCGACGCGGTGGCCGCGCTCGACCGGGGCTACCTCACCGCGACCGGCGCACCTGCGGCGGTGGAGGCGGCGATCGCCAATGCCGAGACGGCGTTCCGGATGCAGGCGGCGGTGCCGGCACTGTGCGAGTTGTCGGGGGAGTCGGCCGCGACGCTGTCGCGCTACGGCGTCGATTCGCCGAACGCCCCGACGGCGGCCTACGCGCGGCAGTGCGTGCTGGCACGGCGGCTCGTCGAACGCGGCGTCCGGTTCATCGAACTCTCCTGCCTGACGCAAAACATCGGCGCCGGCGGCGCCGGCAATCCCTGGGACCAGCACGGCGACCTCGAGAAGGGGCACGCGGCGATGGCGCTGCAGGTCGATCAGCCGATCGCCGCGCTGCTCGGCGACCTCCGCGACCGCGGCCTCCTTGACGAGACGCTCGTGGTCTGGGCCGGTGAGTTCGGCCGGACGCCGTTTTCGCAAGGGTCGAACGGCCGCGACCACAATCCGATGGCGTTCTCCGTGTGGCTGGCCGGCGGTGGCGTGAAGGGGGGCACGATTCACGGGGTGACCGACGATTTCGGCTACCGCGTCGTCGAGTCGCCGTGCTCGATCTACGACCTGTGGGCGACGGTCCTCCATCTCCTCGGCGTCGACCACGAGGAATTGACGTATCGTTGGGGCGGCCGTGACTACCGGCTCACCGATGTCCACGGCTCGGTGATCCGCGGGATCGTCGCCTGATCACGGTGCCGGCGTTGCCGGTCAGGCCGCGCCGAGCCCTTCGATGCGCCGCCAGGCGCTGATCTGGCCGAGGTGCATCATCATGTGGCCGCCGGCAAGGAACCCGGTCAGCGACCCGATCGACGGAAACAGTTCCGCCATCTGCCCCTTCATCGGATTGGCCTGCTGCAGGACCTCGTCGGGGGCGGCGCGGAGCGCGGCGATCGCCTCGGTGCAGCCGCGGCGAAACACCTCCACCACCTCGGCCATTGGCGGATATTCGGTGCCCGCGGTGTCGTCGACGCACTTCTCGTCCTTGGAGAACACAGCCGTGAACCGCTCCGGCATCGGGGTCGGCGTGCCGCCGAGCAGGGCGACGATCCGCGGCGTGTAGATGGCAAGGTGCCCGAGGACGAATGCCGGGTGGTTCGACTCCACCGTCGTCGGCCCTGCCGCCGCGAACCGGGCGAAGCGGTCGGCGCCGATGCCGGCGAGGAGGCGGTCGGCGTAGCCGAGCGACAGTTGAAGCGAATCGGCGATGCAGTTTCCGTGGCTGCGCGACATGGCTCTCTCCAGGAAAAGTGGAAGACGGACACGAGGGACGGGGACGCGATCGATCAGGGCAGGCTCCCGGCGGCGAACCGGCCGATCGCCTCGGGGAGGGCACGGCATTCCGCGGCGAACACCCGGGCGGCGAGCGACTCAGGCGTGTCGTCGGCGAGAACGGGGACCGTGCGCTGCACGAGGATCCGCCCATGGTCGTATTCGTCGTCGACGAGGTGGACCGTGCACCCCGACACGGTGCAGCCGCGGGCGAGGACGGCGCGGTGGACATGGAGGCCGTGGAAGCCCTTGCCACCGAAGGCGGGGAGGAGCGCCGGATGGATGTTGATCGTGCGGCTGGCGAAGTCGGCGGGAATCGGCAGGAGGTGGAGCCAGCCGGCCATGACGACCAGCGTCGCCCCGGCATCACGGCAGGCGCCAAATACCCGCGCGCTCCAGTCCCGGGCCAGAGCACCGTCGCGCGGGATGACCGCGACCTCGACGCCGTGCCGGCGGGCGACCGCCTCGGCGCCGAGCCCCGGCCGGCTGGCGACGACGAGCACGACCCGCGCCGGTAGTGAACCGGCCGCGGAGCACTCGAGGAGGTTGGCCAGCGACCGGCCGGACCCGGACACGAGCACGGCGAGGCGCGGCCGCTCCCCGGCGGTGCTCATGGCTCCGCTCCGGCCGGCAACGGGCGCAGCGTGATCACCAGCGCGTGGCCGTCGACGTCGTGCTCCTCGCGGTGGGCACCGGCGAGGGGGCCGGCGACCGCGAGCGTCTCGGCGTCGATGGTGCTGCGGTGCGCGGCGAGGGCCGCGGCGAGCTCCGGCGACGCCGTCTCCAGACCGAGGACGATCCGCTGCGTGAACTCCAGATCGAGCGTCTTCCGCGCCGCCTGGACGAGGTGCACGACCTCGCGCACGAGCCCTTCGGCGACCAGCTCGGGTGCCAGCTCCGTCGCCACGACGACGACGGCGCTGGCGCTCTCGGCCGCCGCCCAGCCCTCGCGCGCCGTGGTCCGGATCACCAGGTCGTCGCGCTCCAGCTCGGCGCTGCCGCCCCCGGCCAGCGGCAGCGTCGCGCGCCCCGCGCGCTGGACCTCGGCGAGCAGCGCCGGGACGTCGGCGGCGGCCAACGCCGCCTTCACGCGCGGCAGGTCCTTTCCGAGGCGCGGTCCGAGGCGCTTGAGGTCGGGGAGGACGGAGCGGGTGATGTAGCGATCGGGATCGCGGCAGACCTCGAACTGCTTGACGTTGAGCTCGTCGCGGACGAGGTCGGCGTGCGAGGAGAGCCAGGCGGCGTCGGTGGCGCGGTCGTCGGCGAGGATCACCTCGACCTTCGACAGCGGCTGGCGGACCTTGAGCCGGGCGCCTGCACGGGCGGCCCGGCCGAGCGACGAGACGTCGCGGACCAGCGCCATTCGGCGGACGAGATCGCGGTCGACGAGCCGGCTGTCGGCGGCGGGGTAGTCGGTGAGGTGGACGCTGTCGGGGACCCGGCCGCCGAACGGGCCGACGGCGAGGTTCCGCCAGATCGCCTCGGTGAGGAAGGGCACGAACGGCGCCGCCAGCCGGGCCACCGTGAGGAGCGCCTCGTAGAGCGTCCAGTAGGCGTCGAGCTTGTCGGGATTCCCGTCGGCGGAGAGGTCGGCCCGGCCGGCCGACCAGAAGCGGTCGCGGCTGCGCCGCACGAACCAGTTGCTCAGGCCGTCGACCAGGGCCGAGATCCTCCCGGCGGCCGCGAAGTGGTCGAAGGCGTCCATCCGCTCGATGACCTCGGCGACGGTGTCGGCGAGCTCGGCGAGCATCCAGCGGTCGAGCTCGCAGCGCTCCCCGGCCGGGCGCCAGCCGCGGGCGCGGGCGAGGTCGTCGTGTTCGAGCCGCCCGGGATCGTCGAGGAGGGCCGCAGGGTCGAAGCCGTCGATCCGGGCGTAGATCGTGAAGAACGACCAGACGTTCCAGAGGCGGAGGAGGAACTCGGGCACGCTCTCGCGGATCGCCTTCTCGCTGTAGCGGATCGTCGACCAGGGGGGCTGGGCGGCGAGGAAGTACCAGCGCAGGGCATCGGCGCCGTAGGCGTCGAAGATCACCGCCGGTTCCTTGTAGTTCCGCTTGCTCTTGCTCATCTTCTGCCCGTCCTCGCCGAGCATCAGCCCGAGGACGATGCAGGTCCGGAACGGGTGCGGCCAGTCTGCCGGCGGGGCGGCGACACCCGCGGGCAGCGTGGCCGGCCCGGAGCCGCCGAACAGGAGTGTGCTGATCGCCAGCTGGCTGTAGAACCAGCCGCGCGTCTGGTCGATCGCCTCGGAGATGAAATCGGCGGGAAACTGGCCGGCGAACTCGGCAGCGCCGGTGTGCGGCCAGCCCCACTGCGCGAACGGCATGGCGCCGGAATCGAACCAGCAGTCGATGACCTCGGACACGCGCCGCATCCGGCTGCCGGGGGCGAACGGCGAGTCGTAGGTGACCGCGTCGATGTACGGCTTGTGGACGCGGAGATCCTCGCACAGCGACGGGTCGGCCGCCTTGGCGCGGTCGAAGAGCTCGGTCCCGGCGACACCCGGCTTGGCGAGGAGCGCCGCGTAGGAGGGCAGCGCCTCGGCGCGCCCGGTGGCCTCGCAGACCCAGATCGGCAGCGGCGTGCCCCAGTAGCGCTCGCGCGACAGCGCCCAATCGACGTTCGACTCGAGGAAGTTGCCGAACCGGCCGTCGCGGATGTGCTCGGGGAGCCAGTCGATCCGGGCGTTGTTGGCGAGCATCGCCTCGCGGAACCGCGACGTGCGGATGAACCAGCTCTCGCGCGGGTACTGGAGGAGCGGGTCGTCGTCGGCGCGCCAGCAGAACGGATAGTCGTGGACGTACTGCTCCTGGTGGACGAGCAGGCCGCGCCCCTTGAGGTCGCGGACGATGTCGCGGTCGACCACCTTGACGAACCGGCCCGCTCCGAGCGGGAAGGCGTCGGTGAACGTGCCGTCGGGGGCCACCGGGCAGAGCAGTTCGACGGCGGCACCGTCGCGGAACCGCCCCCGCTCCGCGACGAGCACGCCGTAGTCGACCTCGCCGAACGCCGGCGCGACGTGGACGATTCCCGTGCCCGAGTCGACCGTCACGAAATCGGCCGCCACCACCCGCCAGGCCGGTGCCTGCGTGCCGCCGGTGGCGAGCGCGGCCGGGGCGGGCCCGTCGGTGGGACGAAAGGTGTCGAACGGCGGACGGTACGAGCGCCCCACCAGGTCGCTGCCGCGGAGGGTGGCGACGGTGTCGAACGGCTGCTTGAGCTTCTCGACGAGTGCCCCGGCCAGCGTCGCGGCGACGACGTATTCGGGGCCGTCAGCGGCTCCGGCGGCGCGGAGCACGGCGTAGTCGAGGTCGGGCTTCACGGCGGCGAACTGGTTGGCCGGCAGCGTCCACGGCGTCGTCGTCCAGGCAACGATGCTCCGCGCCGTCGGCCGGCCGGCGGCGTCGAGCAGCGGCAGGGCGACGTACACGCTCGGGTCGGCGACCTCCTTGTAGCCCTGGCCGACCTCGCCCGCCGACAACGCCGTGCCCCCCTGCGCCCACCACCAGACGATCTTGTGGCCGCGGTACAGGAGGCCGCGCTCGAAGAGGTCGGCCAGCGCCCACCAGACGCTCTCGACGTACGCCTTGTGGTAGGTGACGTAGGCACTCGAGAGGTCGAGCCAGAAGCCGATCCGCTCCGTGGTCGATTCCCACTCGCGCATGTAGCGCCACACGCTCTCCTGGCAGCGGTGGATGAACGGCTCGACACCGAACGCCTCGATCTCGGCCTTCGAGTGGATCCCGAGCGCCTTGCAGACCTCGACCTCGACCGGCAGGCCGTGGGTGTCCCAGCCCGCCTTGCGCTCGCAGAGTTGGCCGCGCATCGTCCGGTAGCGCGGGTAGAGGTCCTTGATGGTGCGGGTCAGGCAGTGGCCCGGATGGGGCATGCCATTGGCGGTCGGCGGCCCTTCGTAGAACACGAAGCGAGGCGCGCCGCGGCGCTGCTCGAGGGAGCGCCGGTAGACGTCGGCACCCTTCCAGAATTCGAGGATCGAGCGCTCGAGGGCGGGAAAATCGGGGCGGCCGCCGACCGCGGCGAACGGAGCCATGCGCGGCGGCCTCCTAGGGGCGGGCCGCGCCGGCGGACTGGACCGCAGCGCCGATGATCGCCCGGAGCTTGGGCTCCGCCCCGCGGGCGACGGCGAGGATCCGCTCCACCGTCGCCACCTCCAGCGCGTCGGGGAGGCACATGTCGGTGACCACCGACAGGCCGAGGACCTCGAGGCCGGCGTGAACCGCGACGATCACCTCGGGCACGGTCGACATGCCGACGACGTCGGCGCCGATCCCGCGGAGAAACCGGTACTCCGCCCGGGTCTCGAGGTTCGGGCCGGTGACGGCGACGTACACACCGCGGTGGGCGACGAAATCGCCGCGCCGCGCCACGCCCAGCGCCGCATCGATCAGCCGCGGCGTGTAGGGGGCCGACATGTCGGGGAAGCGCGGACCGAGACGCTCGTCGTTGATCCCGACGAGCGGATTGTCGTTCATCAGGTTGATGTGGTCCTCGATCACCATGATGTCGCCGGTGCGGAACTGCGGATTGAGACCGCCGCAGGCGTTGGTCACGATCAACAGCCCCGCCCCGAGCCGGTGGAGGACGCGGACGGGGAAGGTGATCTGGGCGAGGGGATAGCCCTCGTAGGCGTGCATCCGCCCCTCCATGACCACCACCGGCACGCCGTCGAGCAGGCCGCAGACCAGTTGGCCGGCGTGGCCGTGCGCGGTCGAGCGGGCGAAGTGCGGGATCTCCTCGTACGGGATCCGCACCGCGTCGGTCATCGCCTCGGCGACCGCCCCCAGGCCGCTGCCGAGAATGATGCCGACGGCCGGTCGGCCTGGCCAGCGCGAGCCGATCGCCCCGCAGGCGTCGGTGATCTTGTCGTACAGGTCGAGCATCGGTGTCGGGCCCCCGCGGCGCGGTGGGCTATGGCCGGAGAAGGCCGAGGAATTCCGGCCGGTCGCGGAGCGAGGCCAGATCGGGATCGTTGCGCATGAAGTCGAGATCGGCGTAGCCGAGCCCGACCGCGGTCCGGAGGCTCTCCAGCGCCTCGTCGCCACGGCCGGCGACGGCCAGCGAGCAGCCGAGATTGTAGCGGGCCAGCGGATCGTGTGGCAGGCAGCACACCAGTTGACGATCGATCTCGACCGCCCTGTCGGTGAGCCCCTTGCGCGCGGCCAGTTCGCCGAGTGCCCGCAGGGCGTCGACCGCCCGCTCGTTGCGGGCGATCACACGCTCGAGGAAGTCGATGTCGAAGTCGAGCTGACCGAGGCGACCGAACCACGCCCCCTCGGCGCCGCGTGAACGCTGGTCCGGCCGCGGAAGTGGACCGCGACGCGATTCACCGCGCTGTTCCTCGGGGGTTGCCATGCCGGCTCACTTCTTCCTGCCCGGCCCCTTCGCCGGCGGGGGCGGCGGGGGCGCGTCGCCCTCGTCGGGGTGGTCCCAGTCGGGGTCGTGCTCGTCCTCCTCGAAGTCGTCGTCGAACTCGTCGTCGAAGTCCTCGAACGCGGAATCCTCGTCGGCCAGCGGCTGGTCCGGCGCGAGCGGTTCGTCGTCGACGAGGTCGTCCTCGTCCTCTTCGTCGGGGTTGTCTCCCGCCCGGAGCGGCTGCACGGCCGGCCGGGGAGCGGGCAGCGCTGTCGGGCACGGACCGGTCCACGCCGGTGTGGATGACGGACGGACGGGAAATGGAATCATCGACGAGAGCATTGGGGGAGTCCGCTGACAGGAACCGGGCGCCGAACCGTGAGCAGGCCGTGGATGACGTGACACGCCGCAGGACGCGGTTGGAGGTCGGCCGGGCCGACGCCGGTCGTGCTCCCGCCGTCGGCCTCTCGGAACAGGGCACCGAGAACCGTTTCCAAGACCAGTTAGGAAACCGTGTCGGGCGGGGGCCGTCAAGGCGGGCGGCAGTCGCCGGAGCCGCCAGTCCGCCGGCGACGCCCTTTCCCCCCTCGGAAACAGCCGGCGCACCCGTCAGGTGTGGTAGTCGGCATTGAGGTGGACGTACTCCGCCGTCAGGTCGCTGGAGTAGAAGCGGATGGCACCGGGACCGTCGTCGAGGTCGAGCTCGATGAGCGTCTCGCGCGCTGCACGGATCGCCGCCGACACCGCTGCTCCGTCGAACGGCACCGGTGCCCCGTCGCGGAACAGCAGCGTGCCGTTGAGGTGGAGCGTGAGCCGTCCGGGATCGAACACGACGCCGGAATAGCCCGCCGCCGAGACGATCCGCCCCCAGTTGGGGTCGGCGCCGTGGATCGCCGTCTTCACCAGCGGGCTGTCGGCCACGGTCCGTGCGATCCGCCGCGCGTCGTCGCGGCTGGTGCAGCCACGGACCTCGACCCGGAGGACGTGCGTCGCCCCCTCGCCGTCGTCGGCGATCTCCCGGGCGAGCGTCGCACAGGCCCCCTCGAGCGCCCCGCCGAACGCCTCGAGCGCGGCGCCGGCCAGCGGCGGCGCACCGGCGGCGCCGTTGGCGAGGAGGAGGACGGTGTCGTTGGTGCTGGTGTGGCCGTCGACGCTGACGCAGTTGAACGTCACCTCGGCGGCGGCCGCGAGGAGCCGCTGGGCGTCGGCCGGGGCGAGGGCCGCGTCGGTGAGGACGACGCCGAGCATCGTCGCCAGCCGCGGTCCGATCATCGCCGCCCCCTTGGCCATGCCGAACAGCGTCTGCTCGACGCCGTCGGCGGTGAACGTCGCGCCGGCGAACTTCGGCCGTGTGTCGGTCGTCAGCATCCCGCGGGCGGCCGTCACCGCCGCCTCGGCATCGCTGCCGAGGCGCTCGGCGACGGCGTCGATCCCGGCGGTGATCTTCGCCAGGGGGAGGAACTCGCCGATGATCCCGGTCGAGAGCACGAGGACTCCCGCCTCGTCGACGCCGATCCGCGCCGCCGCCGCGGCCGCCATCCGCCGCGCGTCGTCGAGGCCGCGGGTGCCGGTGCAGGCGTTGGCGTTGCCGGAATTGACGGCGATCGCGCGAAACCCGGTGCCGGGTGTCCGCGCCCGGTCGAACGCGACCGGCGCCGCGTGGACGAGGTTGGTGGTGTAGACGCCGGCCGCGGTCGCCGGCCGGTCGGACACGACCAGCGCCACGTCCTCGCGCGTCGGATTGCGCTTCAGCCCGGCGTGGACGCCGGCCATCCGGTAGCCGCGGGGCACGCGCGGAATCGGGAGCTTGACCGCCGTTTCGGTGATCGCCATGGCAGGGGCCCGTCGCGGAAAGGGGAGGGAAATCGCCGCCGGCTCACTCCAGCGCCGTCGTCTCGGGGAAGCCGAACATGCAGTTGAAGTTCTGCACGGCGGCGCCGCTGGCCCCCTTGACGAGGTTGTCGAGGCAGCTGATCACCAGCACCCGGCCGCGGACGACGCGAACCGTGACGTCGCAGCAATTGGTGCCGACGCAGTCTTTCGTGGCGGGGAGGTGGTCGACGACGCGGATGAACGGCTCGCCCCGGTAGGCGTCGCGGAGGATCGCGAACGCTTCCGCCTCGGTGATCGGCCCCCGTGGCTTGAGGTAGATCGTGGCCAGGATCCCCCGGTCCATCGGCGCCAGTTGCGGCGTGAAGATCAGCTCCGGCCGCCGGCCGGTGTGGCGGGCGACGACCTGCTCCATCTCCGGCGTGTGGCGGTGCCGGCCGACGTTGTAGGCCGACAGGCTCTCGTTGCACTCGGGGAAGTGCGTCGTCAGCTTCGGCGACCGCCCGGCACCGCTGACGCCGCTCTTGGCGTCGACGATGATGTCGTCGTCGTGGAACCTGCCGCTGGCGAGGAGCGCCGCGAGGGGGACGATCGCCGCCGTCGCGTAGCACCCCGGGTTGGCCACGAGCGGCGCCGCCGGGATCGCCGCACGAAACAGTTCGGGCAGGCCGTAGACGGTCGTGCCGAGGCGCGTGGGGTCGGGATGGGTGTGGCCGTACCACTCGCGGTAGGTGGGTTCGTCGTCGAGACGGTAGTCGGCGCTGAAATCGACGACCCGCGCCCCGGCGGCGACGACCCGCGCCACGACCTCGGCGCTGGCCGCGTGGGGCAGGCAGCTGAACACGCAGGCGGCACGGGCGGCGACCGCTTCGGGGTCGAGGTCCTCGAGCGCCAGGTCGAGCCTGCCGACGAGGGAGGGGTGGACGCTGGCGATCGGCGGCTTCCCCTCCTGGCGGCTGGTGACGGCCACGATCCGCGCGTGGGGGTGGCGGAGGAGGAGTTTGATCAGCTCGAGGGCCGTGTAGCCGGTGGCTCCGAGGATCGCGACGGGAACGGGGCTGGCCATCGTGCGCACCGCGGGCTGGGGAAAAGGGAGTGAGACTATACCCCCTTTCGCTCCCGGTCGTCAGCGCCGCCGGCCGGCGCCGAGCCGTTCGCCGACGAGCGCCACCAGCCAGCGGGCGACCGTCGCCTTGGCCCCCTGGCGCCGCCCGAGGCACGCGCCGGTCCTGTCGTAGACGGCGACGGCGGTCCGCGCCGCCTCGAGCGCCGGCAGGTCGTTGCAGACGATCAGGTCGCAGCGTTTGGCGACGACCTTCGCCACCGCGCGCCGCGGGTCGGCGCCGACCTCGAGCGCGAAGGCCACGAACCACTGCCCGGCCGCGGCGCGCGTGGCCAGCGTGGCGACGACGTCGACGGTCGGCTCGAGTGCGACGGAGAGGCCGGCGCCCGAGCGCGGGATCTTCCCCGGCTGCCGCTCGACCGGCTGGAAGTCGCAGGGTGCCGCGACCGCGATCACGCCGTCGACGTCGGGGAGGGCCTCGAGCCCCGCAGCGAGCATCTCGGCGGTGGTCGTGACCCGCACGACCCGTGCCGCGGCCGGATAGCGGACGGATACCGGGCCGGAGACGACGGTGACGCGATGGCCGGCGGCGAGCGCCGCGGCGGCGACGGCGGCCCCCATCCGTCCGCTCGAGGCGTTGGTGAGGAAGCGGACGTCGTCGAGGTAGGCGCGGGTCGGGCCGGAGGTGATCAGCACGCGGGCCATCGTCGCCTCGCCGGTCAGGGACGGCGCGGTCGGCCCGCGAGGGCCGCCGCCAGGGCGGCGGCGATCTCGGTGGGCTCCGCCATCCGCCCCGCCCCCTGCTTGCGGCACGACAGCCAGCCGACACCCGGCGGCACGACGACGGCCCCGTCGGCCGCGACGCGCCCGACGTTCCGCTGCACCGCCGGCTTGGCCCACATCGCGGCGTTCATCGCCGGGGCGACGAGCACCGGGCACTCGGCGCACAGCAGCAGCGTCGCGAGCAGGTCGTCGGCGATCCCGGCGGCCATCCGCGCCAAAAGGTCGGCCGAGGCGGGGGCGACCACGACCGCATCGGCCCGCTCGGCCAGTTCGATGTGGGCGCCGAGCGGAAAGCGCTGCGGGTCGAAGACGCGCGTCGCCACCGGGCGGCCGGTGAGCGCCGCGAAGGTCGCCGTGCCGACGAATCGCCGCGCCGCCGGCGTGAGCACCGCCGTGACACCGGCTCCGGCCTGGACGAGCTGGCTGGTGAGGACCGCCGCCTTGTAGGCCGCGATGCCCCCCGCCACGCCGACGATGATCTCCCGCCCCGCCAGGTGGGCGCCGGCCGCCGTGCCGCACGCCGGGTCGGAGTCCGGTGATTGAGCCATGGGCGTCGGTGCGTCAGGGCGGGGCCGGGGAAGTCCCTTCGGTCACAGCTCGGCGGTGAAGTCGAGCGGTCCGCCGGCCTCGGGCGACTCTCCGGTGATCCGGAGGTTGGACGACGTGTCGAGGTAGATCTTGTCCTGTTTGATCTCCTCGATGACGATCTGCATCTTGTCGTCGCTGTCGATGTCGACCAGCGGCCGGCCCCCGGCGTTGAGCGCCACGAGGCGCTTCTGGATCAGCGTCGACAGTTTGAACCGCCCGCCGACCTTGTTGACGATCTCTTCCTCGCGCAGGTCATCGATCATGGGTGCACTCCATCCAAACGGGATCCAGTCGGCGTCGAGCACGTCGAACGGCTGGTGACGGGTCAGGGAGACGATCGGGGGGCGGTGTCGAACGCGGGGCGCGACGATGGCGGGGCACGCCGGACGTCGGTCGCGGCAGGCAGGTCGGCGGAGGTCAGGCTGGCAGCGGCATGCGGGGAGCGGAGGCCGGCGTCTTCGAGGATGGCGATGATCTCGTCGACGGCCCGGGACGACTCGTCGTTGACGACGCGGTGGCGGTAGCGGTCGGCCTGGTCCAGTTCCCGGTGGGCCACCTCGAGCCGGCGGGCCATGGCCTCGGGGGTTTCCGTCCCGCGGCGCTGGAGCCGTCGTTCGAGGTCGGCCCGCTCCGGCGGGGCGACGAAGATCGTCACCGCGTCGGGAAACCGATCGACGATTGACAGTGTACCTTCGACGTCGATCTCGAGGACGACCCACGCCCCGGCCGCCAGCCGGGGGACGACCTCGTCGACGAGCGTCCCGTACCAGTGTTGCCGGCCGTAGACGCGGCAGCACTCGAGGAACTCCCCCGCCTGACGCCGGCGCTCGAACTCCTCCGCGGAGAGGAAGTGGTAATCGACGCCGTCGCTCTCGCCCTTTCGGGGGGGGCGGGTCGTGGCCGAGACACTCGGCACGAGCGCCGAGGCGCGCTCGAGAAGCATCCGCAGGAGGGTCGATTTGCCCACCCCGGACGGACCGGAGATGACCACCAGACGGCCATGCGGTGCAGCGCTCGGCTGATCCATCGCTGCGTTGTACAGCACGGCGTCGCGGCCGACCACCGCCGGCCCCGTTCACTCCAGATTCTGGACCTGTTCGCGGAGCCGTTCGACCCGGGTCTTGATCTCGACGACGGCGTGGGCGACGGCGACGTCGGCCGATTTCGACCCGATCGTGTTGGCCTCCCGGGCCAATTCCTGCGAGAGGAAATCGAGCTGCCGCCCGGGGGATTCGTCGGCGAGCAGCCGGACGAACTGGGAGAGATGGCTGTCGAGCCGGACCAGCTCCTCGGCGATGTCGCTGCGATCGGCCAGCAGGGCGATCTCGCGGGCCAGGTCGCCGTCGGCGATCGTGACGCCGAGGCCGGCGACCGCCCGACTGATCCGGTCGCGGAGCCGCAGCCGGTGCTCGTCAAGGAGCGCCGCCGACCGGCCGGCGATCCCGTTTCCCAGCCCCCGGATCTCGGCGCAGCAGGCCTCGAGGTCGCGGGCCAGCGTTTCCCCCTCGCGGCGACGCATGGCGTCGACCTTGTCGAGAGCCGCAGCCAGCACCCGCGACACGAGTGGCCACAGGGTCTGGAGCGACTCCTGCCCCGGCCAGTCCTCGACGAGGATCCCGGGCAGCGACAGGAGCCCGCCGACGTCGCGCGGCACGGGCAGGTCGCGCTGGCTGCAGAAGTGCTCGAGGTCGTCGAGGTAGGCGGCCAACTGGGCGCAGTCGAGCCGCCGCCGGGCCAGCGCCTGCGGGCCATCGAGATCGAGCGTCACCTGCACGGCGCCGCGGCGGATCCGCTTGCGGACCTCCGCCTCGATCGTCGCCTCGAGCGCGGCGTAGCCTTCGCGCGTCCGCAGGGCGAGCTTGAAGAACCGGTTGTTGACGACCCGGACTTCGATGCGGCAGGTGTTGCCGCCGTCGCTGGCCACCGCGTCGCCGCATCCGGTCATGCTCGTCGGCATCGTGACCGGCTCAGGGGGCGGGGAAGGGGCCGGTGACGACCGAGAACGCGGCACCGTGCGACGGCATCGAACAGGGCATCATGGGGCCGGCGCGGCGGGCTGGGCTTCCGCGGCGGGAGCCGCCTCGCCACCCGGGGCTGCAGTCGCGGCCGGCGCGGCGGACCCTGGCTCACCGGCCGCCGGCGCGGCGGGGAGGGAGGCACCGGGCGCTGCCGCCGGTGTGCCATCGGCCGGAGCCGCCTGCGTGGCAGCCGGTGCGGCTCCGCCGAGGTTGGAGCTGATGAGCGACTGCCGGCGGCCGAGGATGTTGAGCGCGAGGATGCAGAGCACGATCCAGAACGTCGCCACGCCGACGGTGATCTTCGTGAACACGTCGCCGGCCTTGGTTCCGAAGGCGCTCTGCCCACCGGCGCCGCCGAACGCCCCGGCCAGCCCGCCGCCGCGCCCGCGCTGGATGAGGACCAGCAGGATCAGGAACAGCGACGTCAGGACCAGCATCAGGCCGAGGAAGAAGTTGATCAGCGACGACATCGGAACACTCCAGGACAGGGCTCCCACCGGCTTCCGTGGGCCGCGGGCTCACGATCATACGGTGCCGACCGCGCCGCGCCGACCGCAGTGCACGGTGGGGGCAGTTGGCCGCAGTCGGCGGCGCGGCTACCCGGCAAACGCCCGGGCGATCGCCAGGAACCCGGGGGCGTCGAGGCTCGCGCCGCCGACGAGGGCTCCATCGATGTCGGGCTGGGCGGCGAGGACCGCAGCATTGTCGGCCTTGACGCTGCCGCCGTACTGGATCGGGACCCCCGCGGCGACCTCCGGCCCGGCCAGCGTGGCGAGCAACTTCCGGATCAGGGCATGGACCGCCTGGGCCTGCTCCGGCGTGGCGACCTTCCCGGTGCCGATCGCCCACACCGGCTCGTAGGCGATCACGAGGCGGGCGATCGCCGCCGCGTCAAGGCCGGCGAGCGACCCGTGGATCTGGGTGGCGACGACGTCGTCGGTCCGCTCCGCCTCGCGCTCCGCCAGTGTCTCTCCGACACACACGATCGGCGTCAGGCCCGCGGCGAGCGCCGCCTTGAGCTTGGCGTTGACGACCGCGTCGGTCTCGCCGCACAGCGTGCGGCGCTCGGAGTGGCCGAGGATCACGTAGCGGCAGCCGAGGTCGACGAGCATCGCCGGCGCGACCTCGCCGGTAAACGCCCCGCTCGCCTTGTCCCACGCATTCTGGCCGCCGAGGCCGACACCGCCCCCTTCCTGCCCCAGGCTCGCGCCGACCGAGTCGAGATACACCGCCGGCGGGCAGACGACGATCTCGGCCCCCCGCACGTCACCGGCGCCGCGTGCCACCGCGGTGGCCAGCGCCCGGGCTGCGGCGCGGTCGAGATTCATCTTCCAGTTGCCGGCGACGATCGGGCGGCGTTCAGCCATGGGGATCTCCTGGAGCAGGGGACGGTGCGCGGGAGGGCGCCGTATCAGCCGACGGCGGCGGCGGCGGCGTAGGAGCCGAGGATCACGACACGCTTGCAGCGGGATTCGAGCGCCCGGATCGCACGCTTCACCGGCTGGTCGTCGCGGTGCCCCTCGAGCTCGACGAAAAACACGTAGCCGCGTTCGGCGCCCGGTAAGGGAAACGACTCGATCCAGGTGAGGTTCAGCTTCTGGCGCTTGGGGATCGCCAGGGCGTCGGCGAGGCCGCCGGGGCGGTGCTCGATCTCGAACATCAGCGCCGTCCGGTCGCGGCCGGTGCGGGCCGCGTCGGCGTGGCCGATGACCGCGAACCGTGTCGTGTTGCCGGCGACGTCCTCGATGTTCTCGGCGAGGACGTTGAGGCCGTAGTGGACGGCGCTCTGCCGGCTGGCGATCGCGGCGGCATGGGGCGTGCGCGCCGCGGTCTCGGCGGCGACGGCGGTGCTGGTGACCTCGGTGAGCCGCGCCTCGGGAAGATGCCGCGCCAGCCAGTTGCGGCACTGCGACAGGGCCTGCGGCCGGCTGTAGACCTCGCGGATCTGCGTCCGGTCGCAGGCGGCGAGGAGGTTGTGGTGGATCCGCAGCGGGACCTCGGCGCAGATCTTCACCGGGTGGCGGAAGAAGTTGTCGAGCGTGTCGGCGATCCGGCCGTCGGTGGAGTTTTCCAGCGGCACGACGCCGTAGTGGCAGTGGCCGGCGAACACCTCCTCGAAGGCCGCCGAGATGCTCGCCACGGGGACGAACTCGACGGCGTTGCCGAAGCGGTGGAGGGCGGCGAGATGGCTGTAGGTCCAGGCCGGGCCGAGGTGGGCGACGCGGAGGTGCTGCTCGATCGCGCGCGACCCGCTGATCAGCTCGCGGAACACCGCCTTGACGCTCGCCCCCGACAACGGCCCGGGGTTGAGCCCGGCGACGCGTTCGAGGACCGTCTCCTCGCGCGACGGGTCGTAGGTCTGCTGTCCGGAGGCCTTCTTGAGTTGGCCGATCCGCCGCGCGACCTGGGCGCGCTCGTTCATCAGTCCGACGAGCGCCCGGTCGATCCGGTCGATCTCACCGCGCAGTTCGCCGAGATCGGCCGACAGCGGGGCAGCTGCGGCGGTCGCCGTCGGCGGCGCGATCGGCGACGGTGGCGGGGCGGGGCGGGGCGTCTTCGCCATCGGCGTCAGGGTGGTACGGAAGGAACCAGGGGACGCCCGCCGGCCAAAATGGCAGCCGTGGGAACGACAGGGGGTACGTCGTCAGACAAGCCCCAACTGTAGTCGGAAAGCGGGGTGCGGAAAAACGCGAAGTTTCACCCCTGCGGCATCGGCTCCCCCGCAGCGACGCCCGCCAAAAGCCGCCGGCACGGGCTTTGCTCACCAAATGAGGGGTCAGCCGGCTGCCGTTCGCCCGACCGGGGCGATCGCGGCCGGCCGACGGGCAATGGGGTGGCTGCCGTCGGCGGGCGCGCCGCGGCTGCCATGCCCCACTTCGACCGTTCCGATCACCAGCGGGGACACATTCATGGCGACCAAGCAGGGCGAGAAGATCATCGGCATCGACCTCGGCACGACCAACTCGGTGGTCGCCGTGATGGAGGGGAAGGAGCCGAAGGTGATCGCCAACAAGGCGGGCAATCGCCTCACGCCGAGCGTGGTCGCCTTCAACGACAAGGGTGAGACACTCGTCGGCGACGTCGCCCGCCGCCAGGCGGTGACCAACCCGAAGCGGACGATCTACTCGATCAAGCGCTTCATGGGCCGCCGTCACAACGAGGTGGCCGGCGAGGAGAAGATGGTCCCGTACGAGGTCGTCGGCGGGCCGCAGGATTACGTCAAGGTCCGCGCCGGCGACAAGGAAATGACCCCGCCGGAGATCTCCGCCAAGGTTCTCCGCAGCCTCAAGGAGGCGGCCGAGAGCTACCTCGGCCACAAGGTCAACAAGGCGGTGATCACCGTCCCGGCCTATTTCAACGACGCCCAGCGGCAGGCCACCAAGGATGCCGGGCAGATCGCCGGCCTCGAGGTGATGCGGATCATCAACGAGCCGACAGCCGCGGCGCTCGCCTACGGCCTCGACAAGAAGGCCCAGGAGAAGATCGTGGTGTTCGATCTCGGCGGCGGGACGTTCGACGTCTCGGTGCTCGAGGTCGCCGACGGCGTGTTCCGCGTGATCGCCACCAACGGCGACACCCACCTCGGCGGCGACGACTTCGACCAGACGCTGATCAACCACGTCGCCGACCAGTTCAAGCGTGAGCAGGGGATCGACCTCCGCAAGGACACGATGGCCCTGCAGCGCCTCCAGGAAGCCTGCGAGAAGGCGAAGAAGGAGCTGTCGAGCGCCCAGAGCACCGACATCAACCTTCCCTTCATCACCGCCGACGCGACCGGCCCGAAGCACCTCCAGATCACGATCTCGCGGGCCCAGTTCGAGCAGATGTGCGACCACCTCGTGGAGAAGTGCCGCGGGCCGGTGATCCAGGCCCTCAAGGACGCCAAGCTCGATCCCAAGGACATCGACGAGGTCGTCCTCGTCGGCGGTTCGACGCGGATTCCGAAGGTCCAGGAGCTGGTCAAGAAGCTGTTTTCCAAGGAGCCCCACAAGGGCGTCAATCCCGACGAGGTCGTCGCCCTCGGCGCGGCGATCCAGGGGGGCGTGCTCGGCGGCGATGTCCAGGACGTGCTCCTCCTCGACGTCACGCCGCTGAGCCTGGGCATCGAGACCGAGGGGGGCCTGTTCACCAAGCTCGTCGAGCGCAACACCACCGTCCCCACCGAGCGAAAGCAGGTGTTCAGCACCGCCGCCGACAACCAGACGGCGGTCACGGTGAGCGTGTTCCAGGGAGAGCGGCCGATGGCCCGCGACAACCGCCTCCTCGGCCAGTTCAACCTCGAGGGCATCCCCCCGGCGCCGCGCGGCACGCCGCAGATCGAGGTCAAGTTCGACATCGACGCCAACGGCATCCTCGCCGTCAGCGCCAAGGACCTCGGCACCAACAAGGAGCAGTCGGTCAAGATCGAGCAGTCGAGCGGCCTCAACGAGACCGAGATCGAGCGGATGCGGAAGGACGCCGAGGTCCACGCCGAGGAGGACAAGCGGAAGCAGCGCCTCGCCGAGGCCCGCAACCGTGCCGAGGCGCTCTGCTTCCAGACCGAGAAGCTGATCAAGGAACACGACGCGAAGCTCTCGGCGGCCGACAAGGCGCCGCTCGAGGCGGCGGTGACCAAGGCTCGCGAGGCGGCCAAGGGGGACGACGTCGATGCGATCACGTCGGCCCACGACGCCCTCGAGCAGGCGGCCCACGCCCTCTCGAAGGTGCTCTACGAGGCGACCGCCGCCCGGGGCCAGGGCGAGCCGGCACCGGGCCCGAAGGACGACACGATCGATGCCGAGTTCGAGGTGAAAAAGGACGCCTGACGGCAGACACCGCGCCCCCGGCGGGGCCGATCCATCCGACACGGGCAGGTGCCCGTCGCCACGGCCGGCACGTGCCGCGGGCGGCGGGTGGCCTGCCCGCGTTCGCGCCCGGACGCGCCGACGACGTCACACCATGACTTTCAACCAGACGAGGTGACCAGTGGCCGTTCGCTTCGACAAGTTCACGATCAAGGCCCAGGAAGCGGTCCAGCGCGCCATCGACGTGGCGGCCGACCGGGGCAATCCCCAGGCGACGCCGGTTCATCTCCTGGCGGCGCTCGTCGGCGAGCGCGAGGGGATCGTCCGTCCGCTGCTCGAGAAGGTCGGGGTCGACCGTGGCCACCTCGAGCGGATCGTCGAGGCGGAGCTGTCGCACCTTCCCAAGGTGTCGGGCGGCGCCCAGCCGCAGCCCGACCAGGAGCTGATGAAGGTCTTCGAGGGGGCGGTCGCCGAGTCGGCGACGATGAAGGACGAGTTCGTCTCCACCGATCACCTCCTCCTCGCCCTCGCGAAGACGCCCTCGAAAGCCAAGAACCTCCTCCAGCTCGGCGGCGTCGCCGAGAAAGACCTCCTCGCCGGCCTCCGCGCCGTGCGCGGCAGCAGCCGGGTCACCGACCAGAGCCCGGAGGAGAAGTTCCAGGCACTGGAGAAATATGGCGTCGACCTCGTCCAGCGCGCCAGCCAGGGCAAGCTCGATCCGGTGATCGGCCGCGACGCCGAGATCCGCCGCGTGATCCAGGTGCTCTCGCGGCGCACGAAGAACAACCCCGTGCTGATCGGCGAGCCGGGGGTCGGCAAGACGGCGATCGCCGAGGGGCTGGCGCTGCGGATCGTGCAGTCCGACGTGCCCGAGAGCCTGCGCAACAAGCGCGTCATCGCGCTCGATCTCGGCGCCCTGATCGCCGGCACGAAATACCGCGGCGAGTTCGAGGACCGGCTCAAGGCGATCCTCCGCGAGGTCGAGGCCGCCGCCGGAGGCGTGATCCTGTTCATCGACGAGCTCCACACGATGATCGGCGCCGGCGCCGCCGAGGGGGCCGCCGACGCCGCCAACCTCCTCAAGCCGGCGCTGTCGCGCGGCGAGCTGCGCTGCATCGGTGCCACCACGCTCGACGAGTACCGCAAGCACATCGAGAAAGACGCGGCCCTCGAGCGCCGCTTCCAGCCGGTGATGGTCGGCGAGCCGAGCGTCGACGACACGATCGCGATCCTCCGCGGCCTCAAACCGCGCTACGAGGCCCATCACAAGGGAGTGAAGATCAAGGATTCGGCCCTCGTCGCCGCAGCCGAGCTTTCCAACCGCTACATCGCCGACCGCTTCCTCCCCGACAAGGCGATCGACCTCATGGACGAGGCGACCAGCCGGATCGCGATGGAGCTGCAGAGCGTGCCGAGCGAGATCGACGAGGTCCAGCGCCGGCTCGTGCAGCTCGAGCTCGCCGCCCGCCAGCTCGCCGAGGAGACCGAGGAGCACGCCAAGGAGCGCCTCCGCGACATCGAGGAGGAGTCGGCGACGCTGCGGACGAAGCTCGCCGGCCTTCGCGAGCAGTGGGAGGCGGAGAAGAGCGGCGCGGGGAGCGCCGGGGAACTGCGCCAGCAGCTCGACGCCGCCGAGCTCGCCTTCGAGCAGGCGAGCGTCCAGATCAAGGAGCGGCAGGCCTCAGGGCAGCCGGTCGGCGAGGAGCTCTACCAGACTCTCTACGAGCTCGACCAGAAGCGCCGCGCCCTGGCGGCGCGGGCCGAGCAGGAGGAAGAGCAGGGACCGAAGGGACCGAAGGGGGCTCAGCCCGGCAAGCGTCTTCTGCGCCGCGAGGTCGGCCCCGAGGAGATCGCCGAGGTAGTCAGCGCCTGGACCGGGATCCCGGTGACGCGCCTCGTGGAGAGCGAGCGTGCCAAGCTGCTCGTCCTCGAGGATCGCCTCCACCAGCGGGTCGTCGGCCAGGACGAGGCGGTCGAGGCGGTCAGCGACGCCGTCCGGCGCAGCCGGTCCGGCCTCCAGGATCCCAACCGGCCGATCGGGTCGTTCATCTTCCTCGGGCCGACGGGCGTCGGGAAGACGGAGCTGTGCAAGGCGCTGGCAGAGGTGCTGTTCGACGACGAGAACGCGATGGTCCGCCTCGACATGAGCGAGTTCATGGAGAAGCACACCGTCTCGCGGCTGATCGGCGCCCCGCCGGGCTACGTCGGCTACGAGGAGGGGGGCCGCCTCACCGAGGCGGTCCGGCGCCGGCCGTATTCGGTCGTCCTCCTCGACGAGATCGAGAAGGCACACCGCGACGTGTTCAACGTGCTGCTCCAGGTGCTCGACGACGGCCGGCTTTCCGACAGCCTCGGCCACACCGTCGACTTCACCAACACGATCGTGGTCATGACCAGCAACATCGGCAGTCAGGTGATCCAGGAGATCACGAAGGAGGGGGGCTCGCAGGAGGAGGTCCGGCAGGCGGTCAAGGAGGCCCTCCAGACCCGGTTCCTCCCCGAATTCCTCAACCGGATCGACGAGACGATCGTCTTCCATCCGCTCGACGAGCGTCACATCGAGCGGATCGTCGAGATTCAAGTCAAGCGGCTCGTGGCCCAGGCGGCCCGGGCGGGAATCGCGCTCGAGTGCACTCCGGTGGCGATCGCCGAAATCGCCCGGCTCGGCTACGATCCCGTCTACGGGGCGCGGCCGCTGAAGCGGGTGATCCAGCAGCAGTTGCAAAACCCCCTCGCGCGCGAATTGCTCTCGGGTCGGTTTCCCGAGGGGAGCCACGTCCGGGTCGACTTCGTCCAAGACGAGTTCACCTTCACGCCGGTCTCCTGATCCCGGTGGTGGCGAGACGCCGATGAGCGACGGCACGACCACCGACGGTGCGGAGCCGAACAGCCCCCTCGACGGCCCGGCCATGCCGCGGGCCGCGCATCGTCCGATCCCGCGCGACGTGCTCGGCTGCATCGTCGCCGGCTACGAGAAGGGGGGCACGACACTCGTCAAGGATCTCCTCCGCAACACCGGCCGGCTGCGGAGCGCCTTCGAGGGGGGCCTGCTGCTCGCCGAGCATCCGGCCGACGGTATCCCCGAGCCGTACGGCGCGAACCTTGTCGAGTCGTGGCAACTGCGGGCGGATTTTCTCGACCGCTACCGGCGGTGTGGCTCGTTCGAGGAGGGCTATCGGCTGCTTCGCGACGAGTGCTACATCCGGCGCAAGGAGCTGCCGCTGATCGACAAGACGCCGCGTTACATGGCGTGCCTTGCCGACGTGCGCAGGCGCGCCCCGGGATCGCCGGTGGTCGTGGTCCTCCGCGATCCGCTCCAGGTGACCTGCTCGTGGCTCCGGCTGGGCAACACGGTCACCGATGCAGCGGCGGCGATCCGGCTGTCGACGATCGGCCTCGTCGACGCGACGCAAGAGTCGGCCGACACGGTATGGCTGCTCCCGTTCGCCGCCGCCGCGGCCGATCCGGCGGGCGTCGCCCGAGAGCTCCAGGCGTGGCTGGGGCGCGAGTACGTGCCCTACGATCCGACGCACCAGCTCGGCACGTCGCCGGCCGGCGAGGCGCCGCCGCCGGGAGTCGATACCGCGCGGCTCGACTTGTCGCGCCGCTGGACGGCCGCCGAGCTCGCGGCGATCGCGGCCGACCTGGATCGGCTGATCCCATGGTGGCGGCTGGTACCGGCCGTGCCGTCTGGACCGCTGTCGGCGATCGGCAGGGAGATGGTGGCGCTACGCAACGCGGTCCACGCGGCGAACGAGTCGGCGAACGAGTCGGCGAACGAGTCGGCGAACGAGTCGGCGAACGAGTCGGCGTGACGGCGGCGGCGCGTCGCGCCCCGGCTCAACGCTTCCGCTCTTCGAGGCCCATCGCGGCGATGATTCCCTCGCAGCCGGTGGTCATCTTCCGAAGCTTTTCGGCCATCATCAGCTTTTCCGACGTCGTGGCCTTCTTGAGCTTGGTGCGGAACTTCGCGACCTTCTGCTTCCGGTGCCGGCGCCGCTTGACTTCCTTCATCCGATTGCTGATGCCGCCCATGGTGGTCTCCGGCGTGTACGGGGAAGCGGCGGGGCGACCGCCAGGCTCCAAACTCTAAAAAACCCGGCTCTGCCCGTCAAAGCCACTGCGTTGGTGCGGCCTTCCCGGGGGGCGCGTAGACTTCTGCTCTGGACGTTTTCCACCGCTCCGCGGGCGGTCGCCGCGCGATGGACTCGGTACTGAGTCGGCGGTGGTCGAGATGGCGGGGAGACGGTCGAATGGATGGGTGGCAGAGCGGTTGAATGCACCGGTCTTGAAAACCGGCAGCGGCGAAAGTCGCTCGTGGGTTCGAATCCCACCCCATCCGCTTTCGGGAATAGCGTCTTTTACGGCCTCGGAGCCCCATTCCGCCCTTCGGGCCATTCCACTCCAACTAGCCCTTCGGGAATGGCGACTTGTCAACGACTTGTCGAGAGAGGGCAGCAAGGCCAGAAGTACGCCGGTGCTCGGGAGGCCGGCCGGAATAGGTCACGACTTGCTCGGAAACAAGTCGCCGAAGACCGGGAACGAGTGAGGCGAGAACCCGCGCTCCCTGAAGTCCTGCCCCTCCCCAAGATTCCCTCCCGAAATCGTGCGGGACAGGCGGGACAGGGCTCCAAGCTGAAGCCCTTCAAGGTGATCGGGCGAATCGCCTGCTGGACAGCGCCTGGACAGCCTCGGGGTGAGCCGCGGAAGGTCCTCGAGCGTTCCCAAACCTCGCTGACCAAGACCCTCCCGGGGGAACCGTCCGGGGTCTGTCCCGCCCCTGTCCACGTGCTGTCCAAGACGCCCCTCAACGCTTCTCCTTGAGGGACTTGGCTTTGCGTCGCTGTCCCGGCTGTCCCGGGGTTTTTCGAGGGAGTATCGGGGAGTCTCAACGAGCCGACCCGCTCGACGGGAACGAGGCTCTGCTGTGTACGAGCTCCCTACGCGCTGAACGCGGCAGCGAGCACCGCACTCAACCCAACGGCCAACGCCAACCAACCCACGACCAG